>JASEHH010000262.1 GCA_030017685.1 Thermodesulfobacteriota bacterium
CTCCAGTTTCTCATCGAATCGCTGGTGCTCAGTCTGGTTGGGGGAACACTGGGGATTGGGATTGGAATAGGGGGGACATTGATTCTATCGAGCTTTACCCAGTGGCCCGTTCTCTTTTCAGCCCAGGCGATCCTCCTGGCTTTTCTATTTGCAGGTTCGGTTGGAGTATTCTTTGGATTTTACCCCGCAAGAAAAGCCTCTCTGCTCAACCCGATCGAAGCGCTGAGGTATGAATAAGGCATAGAGCAAAGCGCATAGAGCATAGCGTAAATCAGGTTAAGGTTAAGAAATCTCAACCTCAGCCTTGACCTTAGCCTAAATAATATGACGCTGATCGAATTTTTAATCTTCGTGGCGGTGGGATGCGGCGTGGGATTCCTTGCTGGGCTCTTCGGGGTGGGCGGCGGATTCATCATGGTGCCCATCCTGATTTTCAGCTATGAACATTTGGGCTTTTCTCCCTCTGTGCTGACCCACATCGCCATCGGCACCAGCCTCTTTGTTGTCGTCTTTGCGTGCTTCACGGGCGCTTATCAACATAGAAAGCATGAAAGCATCCATTGGCACTCGGTCTTTGTGATTGGACTTTCAAGCGCCCTCACGGCTTTTATGACGACCTGGTTAGCTGCCGCTTTGAGTGGGAAGCATTTGCAAATGGTTTTCGCTATTATTGTCATGGCTGCATCCATAAGAATGCTGACTGAAAGTGAAATACAGGCCCGCAAGAAACTTGAATTCTCATCAAAACCGAGTCTGTTTCGTCTTACGGGTGTTGGGATTACGATTGGTGTGGTTTCCGCTCTGGCTGGGATAGGGGGAGGAGTGATTGCCGTACCGATGATGTATTTCTTTATAAACATGCCTTTGAAATTGGTCATCGGAACATCGAGCGCCATCGTTTTCTTTACTGCTTTGTTCTCAGTATTGGGTTACATCATGAATGGGATTGGTCGTACAGGTTTGCCCGAGTGGAGCCTTGGTTTCGTCGATTTTCAACGTGGAGCAGCCCTTGCCATTGGCACCATCCTTTTAGCAAGGGTAGGGGCTTATGTCTCTTTTAAGTCCCACCCTCACCGTCTGAGAAAACTCTTTGCCTTCTTCATCATACTCATTTCAATTTATATGCTGGTGAAATAAGGTGTCTTGGCCTTTAGCCCATGATTCCGAACAGATCATAGTGAGGATGCATCATTTTATATCTTTATAACACTTGGTGATCGCCTCTCTTAGTTTTTGGCGGGCCGTTAGATGGGAAAATATGGTTCGATACGCAAAAATCCGCTCAGCCTTTGCTGTACTTAATTCCCAGGAGTCGGCTAAAAAGGGCGCTCCCTCCCATTCCTTCGAAGGGATTCCTTCAAGGGGAGAAGAGGAACCGGTAATCTCGATGATCATCCGTGCCACTTCCTTCCAGCTGAGATAGAGGGTGGAGAGGTTAAATATTTCTCCAAAGGTATTCTGTTTATTTAAGGCAAGGAGTATGGCATGGGTTAGATCGTCGAGATGGAGAAAGCTTCCGCCTGCACCTTCGGGAACTTTCAAGGGTTGCCCTGCTTGGGCAAGCCTGATCAGATCCCGAAGGTGCCTCCCGCCAATCTCTTCGCCATAGGACCACCAGAATCGAAAAATCGTCATGGGCAGCCCTTTCGTTCTGAAATAGGCCAAGGAGAGTTTTTCTGCTGTCAATTTGGCAACTCCATAAAACGGCTTTCTCGCTTCTTCTACCAAACATGAATCTTCCTCGGTGATGGGAGATCGAGTGGGTTTGCCATAAACGACTGCAGTGCTGGTATAAAAGAAATGAGAGATTTCTTCGGCGACGGCAGCATCCAGCAATAGAATATGTCCTTTGAGGTCGCTTGCCAAAAGTTCTATCGGGTCGTCAGAAAACGACCAGGCCAAGTGGATAATAACATCTATACCTTTGACAGCTCTTTTTACTATGGAAAGGTCTTCTACCTCTCCTTTTATCAGTTC
>JASEHH010000263.1 GCA_030017685.1 Thermodesulfobacteriota bacterium
AGATGTTTCCTTTTTTATGGACGAAGCCCACGATAGCAGTGATAGAGGAAGTGGCCTGGGCGATTTTTTTGATGGCTTTTAAATTGGCCTCAATAAACTTCGGCATGAACAGGAGATCCTCAGGAGGGTAGCCAGTGACCGCCATCTCCGGAAAGACCAGGAGGTCTGCTCTCATCCTCTTTCCTCTGGCCATATAGTCCAGGATCTTTTTGGTATTGCCTTCAATGTCTCCTACGGTAGTATTAATCTGGCAGAGGCCAATTCGAAGTGTCCGCATGATTTACCCCTTAAAATCGCAAAGCGCAAAGCGCATAGCGTTAAGAAATTTATAATTTCAAATTCTTATTCCGAATTCCGCATTCCGGAATCCGCAATCGTCACTCTTCTTCAGAGACCAGTATCTCTT
Organism: Thermodesulfobacteriota bacterium; assembly: GCA_030017685.1. Taxonomy (GTDB): domain Bacteria; phylum Desulfobacterota; class BSN033; order BSN033; family UBA1163; genus RBG-16-49-23. The sequence continues at coordinate 407 of JASEHH010000263.1, forward strand.
TTTTAATATGATATCGCTCCATTTTACTTCGCAACGTGCTGCGATTCATTCCCAAAAGATGGGCGGCCTGAACCTGATTTCCATTTGTCTTTTGAAGGGCGCGAATGATGAACCCTTTTTCTATGGCTGAGACCATATCCAGACCTTCCCGGGCCAAAGGATCCCCTGTGAATTCCTCAAAGAGGGAATCGACAAGATCCTCGAATGTCTTCCTGTCCCGAATCTCTCCAGACTCCCGTCTCTCTTCTACTTCAAGAAGGAGCTGATCGTCAAGGATCCATTCTCCCTGGCACAACAACATTGCCCTTTTCAAAACATTTTCAAGTTGCCTCACATTTCCCGGCCATCCATAGGAGGAAATCTTCTCCATTGCTCCGGGGGTAATCCCAACCACCCTCTTTTTCAACTCCCGATTGAACTTCCTCAAAAAGTAGGAGACGAGAGCGGGAATGTCCTCCTTTCTTTCCTTCAAGGGCGGAATCTTGATAGAGACCACATTGAGCCGGTAGTAGAGGTCTTCACGGAATCCTCCCTTTGGGATGGCTTCTTCCAGATCTTTATTGGTCGCCACGATAAATCGAATATCCACCCTGATCGTTTCTCTCCCTCCCAACCTTTCGAAGGTCTTCTCCTGAAGGACCCTGAGCAGTTTGGCCTGAGTGGAGAGGGACATGTCACCGATCTCATCGAGGAAAATAGTTCCTCCCTGACACTGTTCCAGTTTCCCAATACGCCGGGAGAAGGCTCCGGTGAAGGCCCCTTTTTCGTGGCCGAAGAGTTCGCTCTCGAGAAGGGTATCCGGTATGGCGGCACAATTTACCGGAAGAAAAAGTTGGCCTGAACGGAGGCTGTGCTGATAGATCGCCCGCGCCATTAATTCCTTTCCCGTTCCGCTTTCGCCCCTGAGAAGGACCGTGACATCGCTGGGAGCGACCTGCCCGATGACTTTATAAATCTCCTGCATCTTGAGAGAGGAACCGATAATCTGTTCCTCCTCTTTTTGTTGATCCGGTTCAGGAGCATAGGAGACCCCCTCCTTCATCAGTTTCCGCAATGTGATCGCCTTTTGCACCAGCTCTTTCATCTGCGGAATCGGGAAAGGTTTCAGGATGTAATCGAAAGCCCCGTACTTCATGGCCTCGATCGCCGTCTCGGTGGTCCCATAGGCGGTCATCAGAATGACAAGGGACTTCGGGTCGACCGACTTGATCTCCTTTAATACCTCCATACCACTTCGGCCTGGCATTTTGATATCCATGATGATGAGATCGGGGGGCGATTCTTTCAACCGTGACAGCGCTTCATCCCCATTCTGGGCGGTGAGGACGGAAAAATTCTCCTCCAACATCCTTTTCAATGAATAGCGGATCGATTTGTCATCGTCAACAATCAGGATCGTCTGCATGTTACCTCTTTTGAAGCACTATAGTTTTTTGAAAAAAAGGTCTGATCAAGATATCATAATATTCCAAATCCCCCTCAATCCCCCTTTTTCAAAGGGGGAAGTATTTCACCTCCCTTTTATAATTGTGCCAAATGGCAATGAGAAGAGGTTTAGGATAATCATG
>JASEHH010000023.1 GCA_030017685.1 Thermodesulfobacteriota bacterium
GCTTTGCAGATATCGGAATGGGGATCGGCATGATCGTGGCTGGACTTGCTTCGATCATCATCGGAGAAACTCTGCTCCGGGCGAGGTCTGTGGGGATGATCACCTTGGCTGCCATCCTTGGCTCTTGCATCTATCGGTTGATTATTACGATCGGCCTCTGGCTGGGTCTGGCGCCTACCGATCTCAAAATGGCGACAGGGGCGATGGTGATCCTCGCACTGGGCTTTCCTGCTCTCAAAAAAGGAAAAGAGGAAAGGATCCATCTCCGGGGAATTTGATTCCAATGAGCATTGCGAAATGCAAAATGAAAAATCCTCAGTTTGCATTTCCAAGGAATTTTTTATCCCTGGTTCCTCTCGAATCATAAAAACATTTCTCTCGGTGGTAAGTATTTCTTACGCCCTGCGCTATGCTCTTCGCCCTATGCGGCTTTTGGAATAATATGGAAGAGATGCTTGTTCTCCAGAACCTGAGAAAGATATTCAACCGCAATACAATCGATGAAAAGGCGGCGATTGATGGAATCGGGCTCGGAGTGTCGAAAGGTGAATTTATTACAGTGATCGGATCCAATGGCGCAGGTAAAACCACGCTTCTCAATCTCATTGCAGGGACCTATCCTCCTGATGAAGGGAAGATCTTCATTGATGGCAGGGAATTGACCCTTCTCCCTGAATACCGAAGGGCTAAATATCTTGGGAGAATTTTCCAGAACCCATTGATGGGAACGGCATCTTCCATGACCATTGAAGAGAATCTTTCCATGGCCGAACTCCGAGGACAACCGAGGGGACTCTCCTGGGGGGTGACGAAGAAGGGAAGAGAGCGATTCCGGGAACTTCTAAAAACCCTTGAACTGGGCCTGGAGAACCGTCTGCGAGACCGGGTCAGCCTCCTCTCCGGTGGCCAGCGGCAGTGCCTTACCCTGCTGATGGCTACACTCTCTCTACCCAAACTTTTGCTCCTGGATGAACACACTGCCTCCCTCGATCCAAAAACAGCGGAGAAGGTCATTGACCTGACCGACCGGATTGTCAGGGAGAACAGACTCACCACGATCATGGTCACCCATAATATGCTTCAGGCCATCAACTTCGGAGATCGGATGATCATGCTCCATGAAGGAAGGATCCAGTTCGATATCAAGGGTGAAGAGAAGAAGCGCCTGACCGTAGAGGAAGTGGTGAAGCGTTTTGGAGAAAAATTAGAGGACGAAACCTTACTCTGCAAACCGGTGTAGGGATGAACTTAAAACAATTAAAGGTTAAGGTATAGGCTAAGGTTGAGGTTTTTTTTAGCCTTAACCTGAACCTTAACCTGAAAAGGAGTCCGCTATGGATATCTTCGAATTGATGAAGAAGGACGGATATGAACAGGTTATTTTCGACTTTGATAAGGAGACAGGGATGAAGGCGATCATCGCCATCCATGACTCCACACTCGGTCAGACCTTCGGAGGGGTGAGGATGGTCAACTACGCCTCGATGGAGGATGCCCTTCGGGATGCAATGAGATTGGCCAAAGCAATGACTTACAAGTGTGCGGCCGCTGATGAGGACAAGGGTGGGTCCAAAGCGGTCATCTGGGGCAACCCCGAGAAGGATAAGAATGAGGCCTATCTGAGGGCCTTCGGAAGATTCATTGAGATGTTAAAGGGTCGTATCGTCACCGGAGTGGATCTCAACCTCGATTTAAACGATGGCTCGATTATCGGAAGGGAGACTCAACATATTTTAGCAAGGCCTAAAGAGGAAGGAAGCTCCGGAAGTTCGGGAGTCACCACAGCCTATGGAATCTACATAGGGCTTAAAGCCTGTGCAAAATTTCTATGGGGCAACGAAAACATTCAAGGTAAAAAGATCGCTGTCCAGGGATTAGGAGCCGTGGGTGAGCCTCTATTAGAACATTTAAAGGAAGGGGGATTGGAGATCATCGCCACGGATATGAACGAGAAAATCCTCAGGCGTCTTCAAAAAAAATATGGTTTCAGGGCAGTTAAGCCAGAAGAAATCTATGAGGTCGATTGCGATATCTTCTCTCCCAGCGCCATTGGCGGCATCCTGAATGATCAGACCATTCCAAAATTGAAATGCAGGATCATTGCGGGTTGCGCCAACAATCAATTAGAGGATGAGGGTCGTCACAGTCGGATGCTCCATGAGCGCGGGATTCTCTATGCGCCGGATTACATCATCAATGCCGGAGGCGTCATCCAGGCCATTGATGAAGAACAGGGCTATCATTCCGAACGGGTCAAGATGAAAACAGAACGGATTTATGTCCGCCTTCTCCATATTTTCGAGATGGCCCAAAAGGAAGGAATTTTCCCCGTGGAAGCGGCCAACCGCTACGCCGAGATGCGAATCCGGGAGATCCACAAGATGAGACGGCTCTATGTCCCGAAATAAAGGAATAGAAGTGAAGGAAGCTTCAAGTGGTAAAAACAGGAAGAACAAAGGACCCAAAAGGCATGAAGATGGTATTTGTCCGGTGTTCCATTTTCTCCCTTGCCAGAAGAAGGGCCTCATCGATAGACGAGGCAGGAATCATTCCAACCTTTCTGACCGATTCTGGATCCAAACGGCTGACGAGGATTACCCGGAAGCGATTGGTAATGAAAACCGTTTTTAAGGCAACGAAACCAGGGATGGTAAACCCTTTCCGAAGTTCCCTCTCGATCATTTCTGCCCTACCCCATTCAAACCATTGAACCCAGTCAGGAGGACCGACTCCATCTCTGCATTCGGTTACCAGAATAATGGTTCCTCCCTCACGGGTCGCAAAAGAGGCGTTCGCCAATGTTTTAATGGATTGATAGAGCGAGATGTCCCAGGGGAAACCCCCAGGGCTGGCCAGAGTGATCTCCCCTCTTTCTTTGATAAAGACGGATGAGATATTTTTTACCACCTGACATCCTTCCAGATGAGCTTTTTCAAGATCTCCTGAAACGGCCTGTACCATTTTCCCTTCCTCGTTCATGACCACATTGAAGAGAAATGTGTTTGGGATCATCCGCGCCGCTGCCAGCATATCCTGAGAAACAGGGTTCTTTTCCATCTCTCCTTTCTTCACCGTTTCTAAAATCCCTCCTCCATCTTTGAGAGAGAGACGGTGGTTCTGCTGGATGGTGTCATACCCTGAGATGCCGGGAAGTATGCCTTTCCTTCCTCCGGAAAAACCGGATAAGGTGTGGAAGATAATTCCTCCTGTGACGATGGTAAGATCCGATTCAACGGCAAATCGGTTAAGCCTTACCTCTGTTCCAAAAGGCGTTCGACCCAGATAGGTCAATCCCTTTGCTTCTCGCCCATGATGATTGATGACTCTGATTTTTTGAGAGACCTCTTCACCAACAATCCTCCGGATCTCCTCCGGAGAGTTGTCCCGATGACTTCCGGTGGCAACGATTAATAAGATATCCCCATCCTTGACGCCGCTTCGATTCAACACCTGAAGGAGGGAGGGGAGAAAGAGGTCAGTCCTGACCCATAGCCTGGTGATATCACTGACCAGGACGGCCACTTTCTGCCCTGGCCTCACCCTTTCATGAAGGAGAGGGGATTGGATTGGTTTTTGGAGTGCATGGGCAATGGCTTCATTTGGATGATCCGTGGAGGGACTCGGGTGGGGAAGCAGGGTTTTCTTTTCCCAACGGGAAGGGAAATCGAAATGAAGGACCTTTTCTCCAAAGGAGATTCTTTCCTCGGACATTCTATTTTTTCTGGTTACAATTTTAAAATTTTCTTTCCATTCTCCCCGAAGATCTTTTCCTTATCCTCACGGGGGATATCCAATTCCTCGATCGTAGAAATTGATTTTCCCATATCACCGATCACATGGGGATAATCGCTTCCTAAAACCATCCGGTCTGCGCCAAACGTGTGATATCCGCACATCAAGGCGGGTTTATGGAGGGAGACTGTATCGTAATAAAACTTTTTCAAATATTCACCTGGAAGTTTGGGGATATTTTCCCTGCAGTCCGGGAAGGCCCGGTAGCCGTTGTTGATCCTTTCATAAAGGAAAGGGATCGTTCCTCCCATATGGGGAAGGATGAGGGTAAGATCTGGATATTTCTCAAAGAGGCCACTGTAGATCATCTTTGAAACAGTCAATGTTGTATCCATCACAAAACCCACAAGAGGGACGAGAGGCCACTCCGCCATCGTTTCAGGATGGACGGGAACCATGGGGTGGAGGAAGATGGGGAGGCCCAAACGGTCGACCTCTTCATAAAAAGGCCAGAATTCCTTGACATGAAGATGTTTCCCGTCGATATTCGTTCCGAGAACAACCCCTTTCATTCCAAGATCCTTCGCGCACCGATGAAGTTCAGAAAGGGCATCCTCCGGATGTCCGAGGGGGACGCTTGCAAAAGCAATAAACCGTTTAGGATATTTCTGGCAGAGACCGGCAAAATAGTCATTGGCCAGCCGGGCAAGATAGAGATTTCTCTTCCGCGTCGAGAAATAGACGTTCGGCGTGGAAAGGGTGAGGACCTGTACATCGAGCCCGAGCCGGTCCATATCGCCGATTCTTTTCTCAGGATCCTCCATCTGGGGGGTAATTCCAAGATAACGAGCTCCTTTTTCTTTGACGATTTTCAATCCTGTGGCATCATGGGTAAATTCATAGCGACGTCCCCATTGCTCCAGTTTTTTCAGATACTCAGATGGGTAGAAATGATTGTGAAAGTCGATCTTCATGAAAACCTCCTTGAATGTTAAACATCTTTAGTATAGAGTTGCTTATAGCTCATCGCTCATCCAAAATCAACCCATTCGACTCCCCGGTCTGATCCTTCGACTGTGCTCAGGACAGGCGCCCGGGGTATGCTCGGCGTTGATACGGAGCGGCATTTTTCCCTCGACTCTGCTCGGGATGGTGAGCTTGTCGAACCATTACCCCGATTTAAAAATCGGGGTTGGATGCCGTCGAACGTATCAACATCCTCCAGGCCTCTTTTCATAAGCATGGAGGACAGGGAAGATGAAAAGAGAAGCCTGTTCATGAAAACCCATCATCTTAAAGCAGATGTGGTCATTATGGGAGGAGGTCTGGCCGGACTCAATGCCGCGATTGCTGCCGCCGAAAGGGGCACGAAAGTAGCGGTTCTTGACAAGGGGAAAATTGAGAGAAGCGGTAATATTGCAGGCGGGGTAGACCACTTCATGGCTTATCTTGAAACCGGAGATCCCTGGGATACCCGGGAGGCCTACCTTCAGTTTGTTCAAGAGGAAGGTTATGGGATTGTCAATGTAGAAATCCATAACCGGGTTTTTTGTGATGAGCTGAGAAATGCTATCTCCAGGCTGGGGAGAATTGGCTCGCCCCTTTCAGATCCCAAAACAGGTCAGTACTACCGGACCGCCTCTATGGGCCAGCCCGGGCCCTACTGGATCAATTTCAATGGGAAGAATCTTAAGCCAAACCTTGCCAAAGAGGTCAGACGCCTGGGTTGTAAGGTCCTCGATCGCGTGATGGCTACCCGGTTTCTCGTCTCTGGTGAAAAACTGATCGGTGTCCTTGGATTCCATATTCGGACGGGCGACATTTACTTGATCGAATGCAAGGCTCTTGTCGCTGCCACGGGCAATACGAACCGGCTCTATGAAACCCCAACACGGATGCCGTTTAACACATGGCTGTGTCCTTACAATACGGGTGAGGCACAAAGATTAGCCCTCGAAGCTGGAGCGACGCTGGCCAATATGGAGTTTTTAAGAATGACCATTGTGCCCAAGGGGTTTAGCGCGCCGGGGTTGAACGCCTTCACAGGGATGGGGTCCTATTTCATCAATGGTCTTGGTGAAAGATACATGTCCACCTATCATGAGAAAGCTGAAAAAGCTCCGCGCAATTGGTTGGTGTGGGGAACGCTCAATGAATTGAGAGAGGGGAGAGGGCCTGTTTTCATCGATTCGAGACATCTTCCCCCAGATCAAATCACCCATCTTAAAAAGACGTTGGGACTTGATAAAGAGACCATGGATGATTTTTTAAAGGCCCGGACCATTGACATAGCGAAAGAGCCACTGGAGGTCATGGTCTCAGAGGCCATGCAGACCGGACCCATTGAGGTTGTGGGGAGCGGGATCCACATCGATAGGAACTGCATGTCCACGATCGAGGGTTTGTTTGCCGGAGGTGACTGCGCGGACCAGATGAAAGTGGTTCACATGGCGGTGGCTGGAGGCTATTCTGCAGGGAAGTTCGCGGCCGAATACGCTTTGAAAAATAAATTCAAGGATCTGGATCAAGGGCAAGTTCGTGAGGGGAAAGCCCGCATCGTAGCCCCTTTGAAAAGAACCAAGGGGTTACATTATCAGGAAGTTGAGGATGTATTGCGACACATCATGGCAGAAAATGTGGGGGCCTTCAGGACGAAAGTCTCTCTCGAAACAGCTCAGGACAAAATCAAAGCCCTTGCGCCGTACCTTGAAGAGATCAAGGCAAATAACTTCCATGAACTGATGAGAAGCATTGAAACGGCAAGCTTGATTAAGGTTGGAGAGATCATGACCCATGCCGCCCTGTTCCGGAAAGAGAGCCGTTTTATTCCTTACCATTACAGGGAGGACTTTCCTGAAACGGATAATACAAACTGGTGTGGCCAAGTGTTGGTCAATCAGATCGATGGGAGGATCACCACCGAATTTACACCCATCCAATACAAGCAACAGGTGAAGGGCGATTATCTTTGAAAAAGGAGTGATACGATGCCACCTCTGATCAGTGATCAATGCATCAGGTGCGGGAACTGCTATGACATATGCCCCGGTGATGTTTTCGACTGGCCTGACCGGAAAAAGAAACCTGTTGTTTATTATCCGATTGAATGCTGGCACTGCGGGGCCTGTCGGCTGGAGTGCCCGGTTCAAGGGATTGAATACCATTTCCCCTTAGGGATGACCCATGTCTGAGGAGTGACTCATGACCGTTCGATTTGCAGACCATCTGAAAGATATCCCCGATTATATCCCGGGGAAACCCATGGAAGAGCTGGAGAGAGAATTAGGGGTTACGGAAGCGCTGAAAATGGCATCCAATGAGAACTTCATGGGCCCGCCTCCCAAAGTGATGGTTGCTATCTCCGAAAAGATCCGATCATTAAATCTCTACCCCGATTCCGGTTGCTTTCTTTTGAGGAATGGACTGGGTAAGAAATGGGGAGTTCAACCAGACCAGGTCATTGTTGGCAACGGAAGCAATTACCTCATCGAGCTGATTGCACGGTGTGTTTTAAATCCCGGGGCGGAAGGGATCACCTGCGATCCAAGCTTTCTCTTCTATCGCCGGGCCATCAAGGGAGCGATGGGTATCCATCAATCGATTCCCCTAAGAAGTTTTGAAGTTGATATCGAAGATCTTTTGAATGGGGTTTCTGATCGAACACGCCTGATTCTGCTGGCCTCACCCAATAATCCCACGGGCAGACCCATTTCCTTCTCCAAACTGACACGATTGATGGCCCGTCTGGACCCTGGAGTGTTAGTCGTTCTCGACGAGGCCTATTTCGACTTTATTCGGTCCCCCGAGGTTCGATCGGGTCTTGAACTCCTTAAAGACCACCCCAATCTTATCGTCCTCAAAACGTTTTCCAAATACTATAGCCTTGCCGGCCTGCGGATCGGATATGGAATTGCCCACACGGACATTATCAAGGCTCTCATGAAATTATATCTTCCGTTCAATGTGGGAACGCTTGCCCAGGCAGCCGCCCTGGCCTTCCTTGAGGAAGAAGAGCCCCTCAGTGAAGCGAGAAGGATCAATGAGGAAGGAAAAGAATATTTATACCGGGAGCTGAGAAGCCTGGGTTTGGAATTTGTTCCTACGGAAGCCAATTTTATTTTAGTCCGTGTGGGGAAGGCCACCCAGGTCTATGAAGGGTTATTAAAAAGGGGGATCATTGTCCGCGACATGACTCCGTGGAAATTGCCTGGCCATATTCGGGTTACGATTTCACTCCCGGAAAATAATCAACGATTCATGAAGGAACTCCGGGACATCATGGAAGGTATCTGGAAGAGGCCTGTTCCCGTCTTGGGAAGATGATCATCGAGCTCAAGATACCCAAAGAACCTGAAAAGAGATAGTGGAGCCCGTCATCTCTCAGAAGGTTTGAAAAAATCATATTTCTCAGATCCGCATCGTTCCGGCATAGGCCGCCATTTTAAAACACTTTCCGAGGGATTGCTCGAGCCCTCTCGTTGGCTTGACAGGCAGGGGATTAAGAGATATAAAATTTGAAAATTTAACCAGGAGGAATTCTATGAAACAGAAAGGATGGAAGGCAGGAAAAATCATTTTGGGGTGTGGACTTCTTCTTATGTTATTACCCATCATATCCTTTGCCCAACCCTATCCGACCAAGCCAATCAATCTCATCGTGACGTTCCCCCCGGGGGGAACGTTGGACACCAGCACGCGGATTCTGGCAATCAAAGCTGAAAAAATTCTCGGACAACCCGTGATTGTTTCAAATGTGGGCGGAGGAGCGGGATCGGTTGCCCTTGGCCAGGTTGCGAAGAAGAGGCCGGACGGTTACGACATCACCAGTTGCGCCAGCACGGGTTTAATCCGAATTCCCCAGTTGCGGGCCGTCCCCTATAGCCATGAGGATTTTGTTCCCATTATGCACTTTACATCTGTTCAATCGGGACTGGTGGTGAAATCGGATTCTCCTTATAAAACATTGAAGGACCTGGTGGAATATGCAAGGAAGAATCCAGGAAAGGTCAACTACGCCACATCAGGGGCTGGCTCGCCCATGCATATGGCCATGGAATATATTGCGGATAAGGAAGGGATTCAATGGACCCATGTGCCCTACGCTGGAGGTGCGCCTGGCCTCACCGCTGTGTTAGGAGGCCATGTCACGGCGATGTCAGACAGTACGGAGTGGCTCCCCCATGTCAAGGAGGGATCCCTTCGCCTACTGGTCACCCACGGTGAGAGGCGGATGAAGAGTTTTCCGAATGTGCCTACCCTCAGGGACCTTGGATTTGATTTCATTAATGAGACCGTTTTTATGATCGCTACTCCGAAGGGGACGCCCCCGGCGATTGTAAAAAAGCTGGAGGAGGCCTTCCATAAGGCCATGGAGGATCCCGAATTTGTCCGGACGATACAAAATTTGGAATTCGACGTGGCCTATCGCAATTCCGAAGATACAAAAAAATATCTGGAAGATGCATATAACCGTTTTGCAGTGATGATTAAGAAACTCAATATTACCAAGGAACCTGAAAAGAAATAATGAGAGCCTTAGATCAGACAAGCAGCCTCTTCTGGCTGCTTGTCTCTCTCTCTGTCTTTGTCGAATCCATCCGTCTGGGGGTCGGAACACCTCAAAATCCAGGCATGGGTTTTTTGACCTTAGGCGCCTCGGGAATACTGGGAATCCTTTCGCTCATTCTCTTCCTCCAGGCCTCTTTGAAAAAGGAAAAGATTAAGGCGGAACCTCTCTTCGCCGGGAAGTTGTGGAGAAGAGTCCTTTTTGTTTTAGTTCTTCTCATCCTCTATTCGAGGATGATGCCGGTACTGGGGTATCTCATCAGCACCTTCCTTTTGATGACTGGACTTTTCTGGATTCTCGAACGAAAGAGAATCGTATGGGTTTTTCTCTCTTCCATAATGACCACCCTCATTACATATTTTGTCTTCTCTAAATGGCTCAATTGCCAATTCCCGGACGGCCTGTTTGGGCTTTGAGGAGATATAGTGGGAGTTTTCGATAGCATCCTTTATGGTTTTCAGGTCACGTTTCAACCCACCAATATCCTCTTCTGTGCCATCGGCGTGCTGGTTGGAACATTGGTGGGGGTGCTCCCCGGCATCGGTCCTGCCGGCGCAATGGCCCTCCTCCTTCCGGCAACCTTCAGATTTCCGGCCACCTCAACCCTCATCATGCTCGCAGGGATATACTACGGAGTCCAGTACGGAGGCTCAACAACCTCCATCCTGGTCAATATCCCAGGGGAGGCCTCCTCTGTCATTACCTGCATCGATGGGCACCAGATGGCCCGTCAGGGCCGCGCAGGGCCTGCGCTTGGGATTGCCGCATGGGGTTCTTTTATTGCTGGAACGATCGCCAACATCGGATTGATGTTCGTCTCCATTCCCCTCGCCAAGGCAGCCCTGAGTTTCGGGCCCCCCGAATACTTTGCCCTGATGTGCACAGGGCTGATCATCGTGACCTACCTGGCTCAGGGTTCTATTTTAAAGGCCGTAATGATGGCCCTGGTGGGCATCATCCTTGGAAGCATCGGACTCGATGTCATCACCGGTCTTCCCCGGTTCACCTTCGGGATCAATGAACTGACGGATGGGGTGGGCATTATCCCGCTGGTCATGGGTCTTTTTGGAATATCTGAAATCCTTGTCAATCTCGAAGAAAGTCTTCAAAGGGAAATTTTTAAAGCCCGTATTAAAAATCTATGGCCCTCTTTAAAGGATTGGGCCGAGGCAAAGTGGGCGATCGTGAGGGGATCGATTATTGGGTTTCTCCTTGGGATTCTTCCCGGAGGGGGGGCTGTGATTTCAACCTTTGTCGCCTATGCGGTTGAAAAGAAGGTCGCCAAAGAGCCGCAAAGATTTGGAAAGGGTGCGATTGAAGGGGTGGCCGGTCCAGAGTCCGCAAACAATGCGGCCGCAGGTGGGTCGCTCATCCCTTTGCTTTCTCTCGGAATCCCTCCCAATCCGATCATGGCCATCTTTTTTTCCGCGCTGATCATTCATGGAGTTCAGCCCGGTCCCCTCCTTATCAAACAGAACCCTGATCTTTTCTGGGGCTTGATTGCGAGCTTATATCTGGGCAATGCGCTTCTCCTCATCCTTAACCTTCCCTTGATCGGCATGTGGGTGAAGGTACTTGAGATCCCATACAGGATCCTTTTTCCACTCATCCTCCTTTTTTGCCTCATCGGGGCCTTTAGCATGAATAATGTCATCTTCGATCTCTATGTGATGATTTTTTTCGGGGCGGCAGGTTGGGTCATGAGAAAATTTGGCTACGAGGCTGCACCCCTCATCCTGGCCTATGTGCTGGGTCCCATGCTGGAACAGGCCCTTCGCCAGTCGCTCCTGATTTCACAAGGAAGTTTTCTGATCTTTGTTAGCCGCCCCATCTCCGGCATTGCCTTAGGTTTTGCCTTTCTACTCCTGCTTTCTAACTTCTTTCCTTATTTCAAAAAACGGCGCAAAGAATATGAAGGATTTAAAGAATAGAGATGCTGATTTCAACCTCCTGAAAGGACACTCTTGATGCAGAGAGAGGTCAGCCTCACCATCACCGATGTCTATCGTCAACGATTTCCCGAACTGAGTTTTGGAATAGGGACGATTCAGGACTGTGTCTATTTTGAGAAGAGCGAAGCCTTCAAAATCTATAAGAGGGAAGTTCTCAGAAAGATGAAAAGGAGGACCAATCTTGCCCAAATCGAAGAACGGGTCAATCTCTACGATCGATTTTTTAAGGAATGGGAATATCCCTGTCCCCTTCCAGGTCATTTGAAGGGAACCGTCGAAAGGGGGTTTCCAATTGTTAACCTCTATATCGACACCCATATCATCGCAGAGATGAATCATGGAATTTTGATGGCCATTCAGGACCTGGACCATTTCGAGGGTCCATGGAGGCTTGACCTCGCCAATGAGGGAGAAACCTTTCAGGCTGTTTCAGGTAAGACGATCATCTGTAAGAGAGACGAGATCGTCCTTCGCGACGAGAAAGAGATCGTTTGCTCTCTCTTTCAGGGGCCTGATTTCAAAACCAAGATCGATTCGTCAAGTAAGAATATCGTAGTCTATGTTTTCACCGCCCCTGGAATTGAAGAAGAAAATGTGTCAAATGGTATTCAATTGGCACTAGAGATCTTAGGAAAATTTGGTGGCGGAAAAGACGCCTGGTGGAAAGTGTTTCGCCCGTGAAAAAGGATTCAAGGGATCTAGGATACAAGGGTTCAAGTGAAATTATTAAGAAAAAAACCGGAACCCTTGACCCCTCGAATCCTTGAACCCTATTGAGAGAAAGGAGTTAAAAATGCCCATCGTTCAGATCAGCATGATTCAGGGAAGAACACCGGAGAAGAAGGAACAGCTCATTAAGAAAGTGACGGATGCTATTGTCGAGGTGCTTCAGATTCCAGCAGAAAAGGTTCGAATCATCCTCAACGAAGTCCCCAAAGAGAATATAGGGCGTGGAGGAGTGCCTCTCTCGAAATTGGATTCTTAATTGGAAAGGTGGAATGTTGGAATAATGGAATGCATGGTTTTTTTCCAATATTCCACTTTTCTGTTTTTCCCTGTGACTATGTTATCTGGGGAGAGGTGAACCCTGCCCCCTTAACCCGAGGAAAACTTACAAGAATCGAGTTTACTCGGGATCAGTTCGCCATTTTTGGCATCGGTTATCCAACCAATTTTTGTGTTGACAAAGGTATCAATTGATACCATAATCCTTATGGATCGACTTTCTCACAAAGAAATCAACCGTAAGATAAAACAGGCAAAGGAAGCGGTATCAGACGATCAATTTTCTATCTTGAATCCGGTTATCATCGCCGCTGATTCATTGGAATTAGGCATCCATCTTCAAGATATTTCGTATATCCTGATCGATTTATTAGAAGAAATTACCCCCAACGAATACGCGGGGCAATATCCACCGCAACGATCTTATGAGCATGAAATAGAAGGTTACGAGCTCTTGGCGTTTCGTTGGTTAAGTAAAAAACTGGGTTGCAGGATCTATCTCAAGTTCACAATTCAAGGGAACAGGATGTGGCTTGTGTCACTTCATGAGGACCGAAAGAAGGGTGAGAGGGGATAAGATGAAAGAAGAAAGAATGGATTGCCCGAGCGGGCATGGGAAAATGGTGCTGAGGAAAGCAAAAAAGCCAATGACTTTCCGTGGTGTTAAAATAATCGTTCCGATAGAGCAGTATCGATGTACAGTATGCGGTGTTGAGGCAGGAACGGTTAACCAGACTGCGCGCATTCAGAAAACGATCGCCGATGCCTACCGCAGAGCAGTCAACCTGCTAACAGGAGAGGAAATCGTTGAGAAGAGGAGGAGATTAAGTTTAACTCAGGAGGCTCTTGCAAAGCGCATGAATGTTGGAATTGCGAGTATCAAGAGGTGGGAAGGGGGCACGATTCAGAGCAAATCTATGGACCACGCCCTCAGGATTGCTCTTGAAGGTCAAAGCATTGGAGATAGTTGTACCGGAAATCGGGCTTTTTCAATTCCCAGGATAAAATTAGTGCTTAAAGAATTTGAGTCCATTCTTGGTAAACATATTCTTAAAAAAAATGATAAGATGTTGTTCGCCGCAAAGTACCTGTGGTATGCGGACATGGTCGCACACAGGGAGACAGGGGAAAGCATGACCGGAGCCACTTATGCCGCACTTCCTTACGGGCCCCAGCTCAATAACTATAAGGACCTAATTGAGGACATTATGAAAGCTGGTGAGTCGAAAGCCGAAGCGCTTAGCCCGGAAGAAAAAAGAATCATTACCCGTATCGCTTTGAAATTTCCTGAAGAACGAATGGCTTATGATGCGGCCCATAAGGAAAACATTTGGAAGAGACAACCCAATGGTGCGATTATCCCTTACACCGATTCAGCAGAATTAGCAGGGCTCTAATGGCTCCTCAAAGAGAATGGCCTTTTTTCGTCCCTAACGCCTTACACTTTACGCTTTACGATAACCAGAGGATATTAATTTATGCCAGCGATTGCATCTTTTGAAGATTTAAAATCAGCCCAGAAAGATCTTCTGGAAGCAAAGGACTTGAACAAGTTGAAATCGGTATTCAAGAAATGGCGCAGGATAGGTTGGAAGAAAGTCTGCAAGCTTTGGTTACAGGAACGGACCCCGGAACAATTGAAAGGTGAGGGTGGATGAGATTTCTGAAAGGAAAAAATAAGTGAAAGAATTCAACTACGTCCCATCATTCGCCTG
Organism: Thermodesulfobacteriota bacterium; assembly: GCA_030017685.1. Taxonomy (GTDB): domain Bacteria; phylum Desulfobacterota; class BSN033; order BSN033; family UBA1163; genus RBG-16-49-23. Next base: position 13,971 of record JASEHH010000023.1, read on the forward strand.
GATTGACCGAGGAGGAGATTAAGATAGTGGAGGGTGAGAAAGGATGATACGGCAATTCGGTGGGGATTGGACTGAGAAAAAACTCGACTGTATTCAGAAGTATTTAGAAGCATACACTCAAATCATGTCAAAGAAAAGGTATCGTTTTGCTTATATAGACGCATTTGCAGGAACAGGGTACAGGGAAATTAAGGATGAAGATACCGGTCAGATTTCATTTCCTGAATTAACCGAGCCGGAACCCCAATCTTTCCTTGCCGGTTCTGTACAAAGGTCATTAAAGTTAAACCGCCTTTTGACAAATATATTTTCATAGAGCGTAATCCTGTTAAGTTTGCCGATCTGACCGCCTTAATAGAGTCACATCTAGATCTGAAGGACAGAATAAAAACTATCAATGAAGATGCAAATGAATATCTTTCTGATCTATGTCGCTTTGATTGGAAACATCACAGGGCGGTATTGTTTATTGATCCTTTTGGTATGCAGGTCAAGTGGCCTACAATAGAATGCATCGCTCGAACCAAAGCAATTGACATGTGGCTTCTGTTTCCACTTGGAATAGGCGTTTCCCGTTTGTTAAAAAATAACGGTCAGATTAAGGAATCATGGAAAAATAAATTAGATGATATTTTTGGGACAAAAGACTGGTTTAATGAATTTTACAAGATGACTATAGAGGAAAATCTCTTTGGAAAAGCAGAAAGACTCAGTAAGGATGTTGATTTCGAAAGAATAAGCTCATTTTTTATCAAACGTTTAAAGATGGTCTTTAACAAGGTATCAGAAAGGCCGGCAAAACTGATAAACAGCAAAAACAATCCTCTTTTCCTTTTGTGTTTTGCGGCTGGCAATCCTGTAGGAGCAAAGACAGCAGTGAAAATAGCAGACAATCTTCTTCGAGGGATTTAAACTATGGCATACAATTCATCTATCGAGTGGACAGAATCGAGCTGGAACCCGGTCACCGGCTGTACGAAAATAAGCGAAGGCTGTAAGAACTGTTATGCAGAGAGGATGGCGCTCCGTTTAAGGGCAATGAGACAAAAGAATTATATTGATGGCTTCAATCTTTCAGTGCATGAAGAAATGTTTAACCTCCCGTTAAAATGGAAGAAACCGCAGAGGATATTTGTCAATTCTATGAGTGATCTATTTCATGAGGAGTTGCCGTTAAAGGATATTCAAAAGATATTCGAAATTATGAAAGCCTCATACTGGCATACTTTTCAAGTTTTAACTAAGCGTTCTCATATTCTACTGGAATATGCGAAATATCTTGAGTGGGCTGATAATATTTGGATGGGGGTAACGGTAGAGAATCAGAAACATGTTAAAAGGATTGATGATTTAAGGAAAACTGGCGCAAAGATTAAGTTTATCTCTTTTGAACCGCTCCTCTCAGGGATCAATAACTTCAATTTAGAATCCATTGATTGGGTTATCGCAGGCGGGGAATCCGGCCCTGGCGCACGTCCCGTTGATAAAATATGGGTTGTTGAGATACGAGATAAATGCATTGAGCAGAATGTGCCTTTCTTTTTTAAACAATGGGGCGGAACCAGAAAAAAAAGAAATGGAAGGCTTATCGATAACCGAGAATGGAGCGAAATGCCTGTTTTCTTTAATAATGATTTTAAAAATTGAAAATAAATCAGAACGAGGGCAACAAAGGGTAAGAGGGGCAGGTCTCATAATGAGGCTGAGGGTCAGGTTTCAACGGGCTGTTGCTCAAAAGCCCAATTCAAAAATATCTGAAAATTTAAGTTTAGATGAATGATCGCCGAGGGTAAATAAAACTAAATAGCACCATTTGGCCGATTTTTGAGTTCATCAGCTCCTTAAAATCTAAAAAAGACCTTATATCCCCTGCAATAGCCCCTTTGATCTGCTCCATCATGACCGATGGACTTCTCTTCAGGTAAGATCCATACCGGAGCAAAACCTCAATGTTCTGGACAGTAGAGATCAAGTATTCCTGTATCTGCACCCGCCAAAGCCCTCTCCATCGTGCCCGGTCATATCCATACCGTGTCCCTCTGGCATAGGAACGCTCCATCAAGTGCTGCCTCATTCTGATATCCCGCTTCGCTTTGGCCGATCGACTCGCCTCCCGCATCCTATCCAGCTCCTCCTGCCTCAGATGCCGCTTGATCGTCCGACCCGACTTGTTCTTGGTACACTGTTGTCTTAAATCACATGCCGCACAAATCTTCTTGGGCGCCGCGTAATCTCGACTTTGCCGATGAATGTGTAAGGATTTTGGTTTCAACCTCTGCCCAGCTGGACAACGATAGGTATCACTCTCCCGATCATACTCAAACCGCTCTTCCCCAAAGATCTTTCGCTTCTGGGCACCTTTTAAAAGAACCTCCCTTAAATCCGGCATGTGAGCCTCTACCCCTTGATCATGACAAGCCAAAAAGTTCTCGATCGTCCCGTATTTGCTGTCGGCCACTACCGTATCCGCCCTAATCCCTGTGTTTAAGTGGTGACTCTCTAATAAAGGGATCATCTCATGGGCTTCGTTTACATCTCCAGAGGTGGTCTCCGTAGCCGTGATCACTTCACTCCTTCCATCCACTGCCCGATGAACCTGATAGGAAAGCTTCGACTTGCCCCGATTTACAATCGCCGCATCCGGATCGGTACTAGATATATAACGACTGTTCTCTTTAACGTATCTCCTGGGGGAATCCGTGCTCTCGCTCTTCTCCTCCAAACGGGCTTCCAATTTCTTGTAGCTGTCCTGAAGTTGCCCCTTTAGAGATCGAGTGTCGATCACGGAGTTATTCGATGCATCCGCATCCACCAGGCTCGAATCCACAAAGATTTTACTCCCATCTACCAATCCCGCTTCCACACATTGCCAAACGATTCGCTCAAAGAACTTCTGAAACGCTTCTACTCCCCACCGCGCCCTCGCTTTACTCAAGACGCTGTGATCCGGAACCTCGCTGTCTATGTCGTAGCCTAAAAACCATAGCCAGTCTAAACACAAGGGTATCGTCTCCATCAACTCTCGTTCCGATCGAACATTATAAAGAACCAATAGCAACATCATCTTCAGAATCACAGGAGGGGGAATGGATACATTCCCGTTGCCCCCATAGGTATCTCTGACCTCTGCGTAGATAAAGTTAAAGTCAATCTGCTCTTGAATCCTTCTCAGAAGATGTGTCCGGGGAACTCTTTGCTCAAGGTTCATATGATGATAGAAGATCTTCGGCTGAATTCCTGTCTGTTGACCCATCATGGCAAGGCTCCAATGAAGTTGTATTGCCATCCTTATATACTGTATGTATAATGCTTACAAGAGTTATTTGGGCAACAGCCCGTCAATAATCAACAAAGCTTTGTAAAGAGTTGAGACCAGACCCTAATATCGTAAGATGGCATAGGTTTCAACTTGTAATCATAAGAATAGTATTTGGTAGATAAATACTTCTAAAAACAGGGAGGAATAGTGGAAAATAGAATGATAAATTTGACACTGAGCGATTTTGAAAAAGAAGGGCTTTATCTCCTTTTTCCAGATTCAACAAAGTTAGAACTTACGAAAGAAAATATCGAGAAAGTCACGGACACTTATTGGCAAGACCTTACAAAAATACCTGAGGATAAAAGAAAAGCCATTGAGTTCCAAAAATGCTACTTTTGCCCGCACAAAAATAAAGAGGACATTTGTGATTCTATCAGACCCGTGCTTCCATTTTTGGATATTATAGATAAGTACGTCTCTTATGACAAAGTCATAGCAGTCTATAAGGGGAATGAAGACAAATTGGTGCATGTCAGAGCGACCACGATGCAGGATGCCCTCAAATATGTTTCTATACTAAGTTTATTGCGGTATAATTTGGTGTTACAAAAATACTGGAAATATTATTATGGGATTATCCCAATTATGGGCGGAAGAGAGGTAGCCACCAGAGTGTATCTGAACATGTATTGGCTTCATAAGGGAAACCTCGAAGAGATTAAAGGGATGATTAAGAGATTTGGAGAGGAATTGAAAGTCTCAAGCGCTAATCAAGTGAGACGCCTAAATTTGGTTTGTAAGAACGATGCGTTCTTGAATGCGTTTGTAAACACCCAATTAGTAACACAATTCCTTATAAATATAGAAGATATTCTTACGAAGTCCTTTAATGAGTTTGAGAGGAGTTTCCAAATTCACCTATGATAACTGTTTTTTACTAATTTAACTTCAAAGGAAAGCAAAAACAAGAAGGGGGACGTCCATAAAATTATAAAATTTATTTGCTCATTCCATAAAAAAGGGGCAATTTATTAGGAGTTGCCCCTTTTTTATTCTCTTGGTCTTTTTGAAACCTCTGCTGTAATCCGACAAACCTTTTCTGCCAAAGGGATGGGAAGAAAACGGTGCCGTAGTTTAACTCAATCTTCAAAAAGCATTTCAAAAGCTCTTGGGCTGAACATTTTTATTCCCTGAAATTCCTGCAGTTCCAATAGATCCGAGTCCCCTGAAACGAGATAGTCCGCTTTGGCGGCCACCGCACAGGAGAGAATTCGGTCATCATCGGGGTCCCGACAGACACCTTTCACCGGAGAGGAGGGAGGCTCAACAAGATGGGCCGCCTCTAAAATGATTTGATGAGCTTCTCTGATCTGTTGGGCCGAGGATAAAAACTTTTTAGAGAGGACCCTATCGAATTCCCGGAGGATATCAGGGGAGATAAAAAGCTGAAATTGTTTTTTCCTCGCTCGAGTGAGGAGTTTTGTGCAAATTCCTTCGGTGAGAAAAGCGGCGAGAAGCACGTTGGTATCGAAGACAGCCTTCATGACACTGCCTTGAAAAGATCATCCTCGCTAACGATGCCAGCTTTTTTGGCATTGACGGTGAGCTGTATGCGGATTTTCCGGAAGCGCGCCTCCCAGAGATAGAGGCTGATCGATTCCTTCACGATATCGCTCTTCGTCCTGCCGGTCTTTTTAGCGTAATCCTCAAGATCGGATGCCACTTTTTCCGGCAAACTTATGGATAGAACAGATCGCATCGTTCACCTCCTGTATTACAATACACTACTCTCAACGACTCTGTCAAGTTCAGGAGAACAAGAAACATAGGGCAAAGAGCATAGAGCAGAAGAGGTTTAATGGTCTGATGGTTACATATGGTCTTATTGGCATTAGTCTCGTGGTCTTTTGGTCAACTATATGACTATTCGACTAACGGACTATGGGACTTTTGGATTTATTTCCCCTGTAGTCTCTTCGAGACTTCTGAGGTGAGCTGACAAACCTTTTCTGCTAAAGGGATGGGAAGTGAAGCCGTGCCGCAGCTGGGGGTGAGAATCGCTCTCTCTAAAAGCACCGGGTCGATCCCTTCTTTCGAAAGAATCTCCACTCCCTTCCTGAAGCGTTTTACCAGACTTTGAGCATCCTCTTTTTGAATATCCTCGCTGGTCGGAATGAGACCCCAGGCCAGGATTCCTCCTCGCTCAAAAAAGGTTTTTAACTCCCTTGGATAGAGGGAGAGGTTCTCCAGATAACCGTAGGCATCGAAACTGAGGATGTCGAGTTTCGTCGAAAGAAGCAGGCTCCAGTCGGTATTTCCGCAACAGTGGACCCCTTTTAATCCTTCGACAGCGCTGAAGCATTCATTGAGCGAGAGAATGACGTCCTCTTGGTTCAGGCCTGAAAAAGCGGAACCAAAGGCGGAGAGGCCGGGTTCATCGAAAAAGATGATCGTCGGGACTCCGGGAAAAAGTTCGTGGAATCTTTTTTCCAGCCATCGGGCTTTGAAGGAGAGATGGCTGATGAGAATTTCTCTTAATGTGGGACTATAAAAGATCGGTCTCTTTTCCTGATCGGTTAAGGCAAGCCCGAAGGTGATAGGGCCTGTGACCTGTCCCTTGATATATTTAATCCTTTTTCGCACTTCCTCATGGGAGAGGTCTTTAAGGAGGCGGAGGCCCCTGGCGTAATCTTCGGATATACGAAAGGACTCAATCTCCCCCCTCTCAATCGATTGATAGAATCTTTCCACTTCCTCCTCAAACCCCGAAGAGGTATCGACCCAGAGCCTCTGGTCTTTTTTGTCCAGTCTCAGGGATGGGAAACCCTCAGAGTACTGGGCTACCATCCCTTCGAGGAAGGAGCGTTTGGGCAACTGTGGCCAAAAAGGGATGTGGGGAAAATCCCGGAGGATAAGGGGAAATACTTCTTTCTCCTCCTTATGAGGAAAAGAACCGATCCCGGTGGCAATGAAAGGATCTTTAAATTCCATGGGATTTTCATAAACCTTTTTTTTAGAAAAATCAATGGGATTCTATAGATACCCCCCCCTCTTTGGAGGCGTAACTTATTGATAATACTTAAAAGAGATTTCTGGACTTTTTCAGAATCTCAAGCAGAAGGGTTGACAAGTCAGGATTTGATGATTATACATTTTGTGGAATTTTATGATAAAGGAGGTCAATTTCTATGCAAATCAGGCCGCTTCATGACAGGCTCATCGTCAAAAGGTTGGAGGAGGAGGAGAAAACGAAGGGAGGAATCATTATCCCTGATTCGGCCAAGGAGAAACCGATTGAAGGTAAAGTGATCGCTGCCGGAGAAGGAAAGTTGAATAAGGACGGGAAAAAGATTCCGTTAGGGGTGAAGAAGGGTGACCGGATCCTCTTTGCCAGATATGCGGGCACAGAGGTAAAGATCGACGGAGAAGAGCATCTGATGATGCGGGAAGATGAAGTCCTTGCAATCATTGAAAAATAAATGGGGAGAAGTGAACGGAATGAGAAAGGAGGAGTCTCATGGCAAAAGAATTGAAGTTTGATCAGGAAGCAAGAAATTCGATTTTAGAAGGGGTCAATATTCTGGCCAATGTGGTGAAAGTGACACTGGGCCCCAAGGGTAGAAATGTGGTTCTGGAGAAGTCTTTCGGCCCTCCATTGGTCACAAAGGACGGAGTGACCGTGGCAAAGGAGATTGATCTGGAAGATCATTTTCAGAATATGGGCGCCAAGATGGTGAAAGAGGTGGCGAGCAAGACCTCTGATACGGCCGGTGACGGGACGACGACGGCAACCCTCCTGGCTCAGGCGATCTACCGTGAGGGCTATAAAGTGGTAACGGCCGGGACCAATCCCATGGATGTGAAGAGGGGAATTGATCATGCCGTGGAGGAGGTTATCAAGGAGTTAAAGAAACTCTCCAAGCCGGTCAAGGAGCAAAAGGAGATCGCCCAGGTTGGAACGATCTCAGCCAATAATGATAAGACCATTGGCAACATCATTGCCGAGGCCATGAATAAGGTGGGGAAGGAAGGCGTCATCACGGTCGAAGAGGCCAAGGCCATGGAGACCACCCTCGATGTGGTCGAAGGGATGCAGTTCGATCGGGGCTATATCTCTCCCTATTTCGTGACCGATCCGGAAAAGATGGAGGCGGTTCTTGACGAGCCCTATATCCTCCTTTTCGAGAAGAAGATCTCCAATATGAAGGAGGTCCTTCCCATTCTGGAGCAGATCGCAAAGACCGGCCGCCCCCTGCTCATTCTGGCAGAGGACGTTGAGGGAGAGGCCCTTGCCACTCTGGTTGTCAACAAACTTCGGGGAACGTTGAAGTGTGCGGCAGTTAAGGCCCCTGGTTTCGGTGACAGAAGGAAGGCGATGCTCGAGGATATCGCCGTCCTCACCGGTGGCAATGCCATCATGGAGGATGTGGGAATCAAACTCGAAAAGATGAAGCTTGAGGATCTGGGGCGAGCCAAGAAGGTGGTTATCGATAAGGACAACACCACGATTGTGGAAGGAGCGGGCTCTTCCTCGTCGATCGAAGGCCGGATCAAACAGATTCGTGCTCAGATCGAAGAGACTACCTCCGATTACGATCGGGAAAAACTTCAGGAACGGCTGGCGAAACTGGCAGGGGGTGTGGCTGTGATCAAAGTGGGAGCGGCCACTGAGACCGAAATGAAGGAGAAGAAGGCACGGGTTGAGGATGCCCTCAATGCGACTCGGGCGGCCGTGGAAGAGGGCATTGTTCCTGGTGGCGGGGTCGCCTATCTGAGGTGTCTGCCATCATTAAAGAAGGTAAAACTTGAGGGTGATCGGCAGACCGGCGTCGATATCATTCAGAAGGCCCTTATGGAGCCGATCCGGCAGATTGTTGAGAATGCCGGTCTGGAAGGCTCTGTAGTAGTGGAGAAGGTGAAAGAGGAAAAGGGAAATTTCGGGTTCGATGCCGACAAGGAAGAATATACCGATATGATCGAGGCCGGCATCATCGATCCGACAAAAGTGGTCCGTCTGGCCCTTCAGAATGCAGCTAGTGTGGCTTCCCTTTTGATCACTACAGAGGTAGTTATTGCAGAGAAACCCAAAAAAGACCAGGGTGGTGGCCCACCCATGCCACCGGCTTATTAATAAATAGATTTCGTTAAACGGTAATGGTAAGGGTAACGAGGCCCGTATCGTTAATAAAAGGCTACGTTTGTCGTCTATTCATTCTTTATACGTAACCCTTAACCGGTAAGCGAAACGGGCTTTGTAACCGTAGCCTTAACCCCGAACATACGGAGAATTTTTCTGGTTCAAGAGTGCCCGCGTGGCCATGGGATTAATTTGAATCAGAAGGGCGGGTTTCAGACCCGCTCTTCTTTTTCAGGAGTGACGAGGGGTTTTAAATGACCAATCCCTCTCTTTTAATCTTACCCGAAGATCCCAAGGAAGCCCAAAAAGCCTTCCAATCCCTTCCCCTTCAGAATCAATTAGAACTCGTTCTTCGCAGTCGTGGAAAAGAGCGGCTTCACACCCTCTTTCTTTCCGAACATCCGGAGGAATTGGTTCAATCCCTCCCGGAACAGGAAATCTTCTTAACCGTAAAGGAGGTCGGCGAGAAGGATTGCCTCGACCTCATCTCCCTCACCACTCCGGAGCAGTTTCAATATCTCCTTGACATCGAATTCTGGAAGAGGGATCAGCTCGATCCGGAGAAGGTCCTTCACTGGATTGAGATTCTTCTCGAATCGGGCGACAAGAAAGTCGCCCAATTTATTCGGACGACGGATCCAGAGTTTGTCGCCCTCACTCTTAAAAAGTTTATCCGTGTCACCATCCTGGAGGGGGAATACACCGAGAGTATGGACAGAATCCCTCTGTTTACTCTGGACCAATTCTATTTCATCGATTTTAAAGGGGTGAAGACGAGGGAAGTCTTTGAGCCTTTCTTAAAAACCTTCTATCGAGTCGACAGCGAAGGCTACCGGAGGTTGATGGAGGCGCTCATCTCCGAACTGGAATCAGGGCTTGAGGAGATGGGATACCGTTTAAGGAACGGCCGATTGAATGATTACGGATTTCCCGATTTTGAGGAGGCATTGGAAATTTATCAATTTATCAACCCTGACACTCTCATGAAAGGAGAGGGACTCCCGGCAGCGGAGGCTCCGGAGGCGTCAAAGAGAGAAAGCGCCACTTACTATCTTACTTTTCACAGCGAAGGCCCTTTTTTTTCCGCCATTCTCTCCCGGATTGACAATCCACAGGAGCGGGATCGATTGAAACAGGAGATCACGACTCTCTGCAACAAAGCGATCTTGGCAGAGGCGATCGACCTCTCCAACATCTCCGGGATGGAGAGGGTGGTTAAGAAGGCCTATCATTATTTGAACCTTGGCCTTCAATATCTGAGCGGTGAAGAGGAGAAAAGAGCACTTGAAATCCTTCGGTCTCTTCCCATCCAGAAGATATTCCAATGCGGGGTAAGTTTGACGCTTCTTTTAAGGAAAAAGGCCGAGACGATATTGAATGGGCCCTGGCTTGGAGGGGGTCGGGAAAACCTCGTTCTTCTAGACCCTCCCCATTTTGAAAAATTCGAGGGTATTTTGAAGAAACGCCCCGTCCTTTATCGAGATGGGATCCAAGAGGACTTTAAGAATCTTCAGGATTTAAAAGAGGCGGAGGTTTTTTTCGAATCCATCGAGTCGATTGTCAACTTTTTGGGAAAGGAATTGAATGTCCATCCTCCTGAGTTGAAGCAGATGGATTGGAGCGGTTGCCATCCGGAGAAATGGGGGGAGATCACTCTCTCTACAATCTTTCTCACCTCTTTGGCCAACCAAATTCTCAGAGGGGCTTTTCAATTTGAACCCATTGAGCAGGTCCGGGTAAGAGATTTGCTCTATAAGGTTTTTGAAAGAGATGGACAGGGGAGAGGGGTTCTTAAGAGGGAGATCAGAGTTGGATTAAAAGAATGGTTGGGTTCAATTGAGGATGACCCGCAGAGGCGGGAGCCTCTCGTTGCCTTCCTGGATTTCTGTCTCGATCTCTTTGAGAAGGAGTTTGGAAAGGTTCCTCCTGAAGAAGAGATCGATCCCCGATTTGTGAGAGGACTCATCATTCGTATTTGAAGCATCCTCCACTTCCTTGCGGTCCCTAATATCAAGAATGGCGAAGGAGGGTCAATCAAATTTCGTCTCTTCTTTGGTTTCGGTCCACTTTTCTCCACAGTCTTTGCATTCATAAGGGATTTCATACGTCGTGGTCGTTACGGTTGCAGCGTAGGCACAAGGTAATTCTTCTTGGTTGATGATCTTTTTTTCTAAAATTTTCTTCGATTTATGTTCGCACTTCTCTGCCATGGAAAAACCTCCCCTGATCAAAGATTCAGCTCAAACTTCTGCTCGATGACCTTGTTCCCCCATTGCATCCCTTCGTTTTGAAAGACCAGTTTAAACCCGAACTTCTCATAGAGATGGCGAGCTGGATCAAGTCCTTCAAAGGTGTGGAGGTGGACCCGTTTGTAATCATTCTTTTTACAGAAGGAGATGGCTTCCTCCATTAATCGATGACCGAAACCGCGCCCCCGCACCTCCGGCGAGAGGATGAACCACCGGAGGTGCGCCCCGTCGGTCATTGCCTTGATGCCGTCGATCGCAATACCCCCTTGGATCTGATGGTTCAAAGAGAGGGTCCAGAAGCCATCCCGAGACCCCTCATATCGACTGAGAAATTCAGACAGTTCGGTTGCCACTTTGGCTTCAAAGAAGAGCCCGAATCCCCAATTCTCATAATAATAGGTCGCATGGAGTTCAGCCAATCGACCAATAACCCCTGGCCGATATCCTTTTAAAATGATTTCGTCCATCATCACCGCCTTATCCAACTTTCTAAGTTTTGGATGGTTTTCAAATTTGACCGCTACTCATTGGCGTTTGACATGATATCCATCATCTTCGTCTCTTCCAATTCCAAGGCCAAGAATTCCCAGAGTTGAGTCAACTCTTTCACCTGTTCTTGAACACGTTTATGGGTCTGAACGGTTTCGTAGGTCTCTTTCTGGTTCAGATAGAGTTTGGGATCGGAAAGTTTCTGATTGAGATGATCCAGTTTCTGGGTGGCTCCCTGAAGAAGTTTCTCCGCTTCCTCGAATCTCTTTTCGAGGCCGGAGAGCTGTTTCCGGAATTGGTTTATCTCCTGCGCCCTCTTTTGCCTCTCCTCCTTAACCATAAATTTTGACTTCTTTTTTATAGATTTATCTTTTTTCTCAATCTCAACCTTAATCTCTTTCTTCACCCCTGCCGCTTGCTGCTTTTTATAGAGATAGTCATCATAATTTCCCAGATAGACATTCGGTGTCCCCTGGTCGATCTCGATCACTTTACCGGCGATCTGATTGATGAGATGGCGGTCGTGGGTGATGAGACAGATCGCCCCCTGAAACTGTTTCAAAGCCACCTCCAGCACATTTCTCGATGGAATATCGAGGTGGCTGGTCGGCTCATCGAGGAGCAGGAGGTTGGCAGGTTTGAGAAGCATCTTTGCAAGAACCAGACGGCTCTTCTCGCCGCCGCTCAGAACAGAGACCTTCTTCTCGATCTCATCCCCGCTGAAGAGAAAAGTTCCCAGGAGGGTTCGAAGTTGAGTCTGGCTCTCATCCGTGGCGATGGAGAGAAGTTCCTCATAAACGGTATGTTCAGGACGAAGCAGATCGAACTGATGCTGGGCAAAGTAGGCACGGGTCACGTCCTTCCCGAGGACGGTCTCCCCTTTCTCATAATCGAGAACGCCGGCTAATATTTTTAACAGGGTGCATTTTCCCGCGCCATTGGGCCCGACCAGGGCTACCTTGTCTCCCCGGAAGAGGGTGAGGTCGATCCCCTGATAAACCACGGTCTCTCCGTAATTCTTATGAAGATTCTTCACCTCCAGGACCCTGTGACCGCTTCTTTTCGGAGCTGGGAACTCGAATCGAATCTCTCTCCTCTCTTTTGGCAGTTCGATCCGTTCAGTCTTTTCGAGCATCTTGATCCGGCTCTGGACCTGACTCGATTTTGTGTTCTTCGCCCGGAAACGCTCAATAAACCTTTCGGTCTGCTCGATCTTCTTCTGCTGGGTCTTATAGGTCGCCTCAAGAATCTCCCTGCGGTTTTCCTTCTCCTCGAGGTAGTGGTCGTAGTCGCTGTAATAGAGGTCGATCTTTTCGCCTTCGATCTCCGCAATTCGATCGATGAGGTGGTTGAGAAAGACGCGGTCGTGCGAGACGATAACCATGGCGCCCGGGTAGTTGACCAGGAAATTTTCAAGCCAGATGAGGGATTCGAGGTCAAGGTGGTTGGTCGGCTCATCGAGGAGAAGAAGGTCAGGAGATTGAAGAAGGATTTTCGAAAGGGCGATTCTCATCAGCCACCCACCACTCAGTTCATCGGTCAGCCGGTTAAAATCCCTCTCCCTGAAACCTAATCCATTGAGGATCTGCTTCGCCCCGGCCTCCAGGCCATATCCTCCGAGGAGGGTATAGCGCTCATGGAGTTTTCCAAACTCCTTTGCCAGCTTTTCCTGAGCTTTCGGGTCGTCGATCGAAGAGAGTTCTTCCTCCAAAATTTTCATTTTATCCTGAAGGGAGGTGATTGTTGATACACTTTTTAAAACTTCTCCCAGGACCGTATCTCCCTTAAAAGAGATCACCTCCTGAGGGAGATAGCCGATCTTTACTCCCTTGGCAATGAGGATTTCTCCTCCGTCAATCGACTCCTCTCCGAGGATCATCCTGAAGAGAGTGGTTTTACCGGAACCATTGGGACCGATTAGGCCGATCCGGTCTCTTGCTCCGATCTGGAGGGAGCAGTCCTTAAAAAGGACCCTGCTTCCAAACTGCTTCTGAACATGGTTGAGCGTGATCATGGATTGTTGGGGGGTTTAAGTTTCGTACTTATCGAAATCATATCCTGCTTTTTTGTAATCCTCGAGAGCGCGCACCTTCAGGTCTTCCCTCTTCGTTTTTTCAGCCTCTTTATCGGCCAGTTCGGCCGCATGGCTCCACTTTCCCTCTTTTTCATACTCTTTAATCTTCCGGTCCGTTTCACTCATCGGACTTCCCTTGATCACCACCGCTGGGGCGAAGAGAAGCCGGGAGATCGGATTTTTACAATGAGGGCATTTGATCAGGGCAGGCTCAGTGATCCTCTGGATGGTCTCAAAACCCTGACGACAGCGATCGCAACTCTTCCCCGGATCAACAGCCCGATAGGCATAAGTAGGCATAGAAAACAACCTCCGCTTAAATAGATAATATCTTTCACAAAATTGTCAAGTCCTAAACCTTAACCCAACTCTAATCTAAAAATATATTGACTTCAATTTATTGTTATGTTAAAAAAATCACATTTTACCTTCTCGAAAATTCCAAAAAATAAAAATCCACTTAAAATTTAAGGGAGTACCTATATCATTTTGGGATGGGGGGAGTATGAAAACAAAGTTTAAAAGATCAATTGTTATTCTTATTACCATTTCCATTGCCCTCTTTTTGGGCCTCGGATTGATGTGGGCAGCCACACCCACACCGGAGAAAAAAGAGACATCCAAGCCCGCGGCAGTGACCAAACCTCCAGAAGCTGCAAAAAAGGGCGAGAAATTCATCATCAGGGGCAGGGAATACTGTTATGAATGCATCGATAATTCGGAATGCCTCGGTTGCCATAGCAAGATCAATGAAAGAAAATTTGCTCAGTCGGTCCATGGAGCCAACTCCTGCAATAGCTGCCACTGGGACATTACGGATGTGAAAACCCATACGAAGGCAAAGGGGACGAGGATTCATGTGGAGTCAGTGACCTGCCATCGCTGTCATAAGAAGGAGGGGGCAGAACATTATGGGAGCGCCCACTTCATCAATGATGTTCAATGCAAAGACTGCCACAAAGATATCCATGAGATGACTCCCTGGAAAGGGGATAAAACCCGGGTCATCCAGAAATGCACGACCTGCCATTCGGATGACGGCTATTCGGAGAGCGTCCACGGTAAAGCAGTCATCGCTGGAAATCCGGATTCCGCGACCTGCACTGACTGTCATGGGATGCACAAAATCCCGTTATTGAAGGGTGATGAGCTCAAGGTGGTCCAATCTCGGAAGGAGTTCCACACTGATTCTTGTCAGAAGTGTCATGCTGATAAGGAGATGATGGAACGGAACAAAGTCTTTACGATTGCCACCCAGACCTATTTCGAGAGCTACCACGGAAAGGTTGAACATTTGGGTTACCCCAAACTGGTAGCAGGCTGTGCAGACTGCCATGGTTTTCACAGTATCCTTCCTCCCAAAGATCCCAAATCTCTCATCTCAGATGCGCGTCTCGTAGAGACCTGCGGAAAGTGCCATCCCGGGGCGAACACCAACTTTGTCATGTGGGTCGCCCATGCTACGCATACTGACCCGAAGAGGGATCCCATTTTTTATTGGACCTTTGTCATTATGACCACACTACTGGTTTCAGTCTTCAGCATGTTCTGGCTTCATACCGTCCTCTGGTGGCGAAGGGACTTCTGGGAGAAACGGGAATTGAGGGCGAAAGGAATCTTCTTCCCGCAACATGTCAAACCAGAAGAGGCCGGTCATATGTATCGCCGCTTCAAAACCTTAGATATCATCCTTCACTTTACGATGATGGTCACCTTCATTGGCCTTGTCCTGACCGGACTGCCACTGAAATTCTCTCATGCTCCCTGGGCCAAAGGATTGATGGCCTTTTTGGGAGGAGCCGAAATGGCGGGATTGGTCCACCGAATCGCTGCGGCTATTACCTTTCTCTATTTCGGAGCGGCCAACGGTTATTTCGCCTACTTCCTCTTCTACAAAAAACTGCCGGGGAATCCCAATCTTCTACAGAAGCTATTTGGCCCGGATTCTCTCTGTCCCCGCTGGAAGGATGTCCAGGATATCATCGGGATGATCCGCTGGTTCTTTAATAAGGGCCCAAAACCCCAGTTTGATCGGTGGACCTACTGGGAAAAGTTCGACTTCCTGGCGGTTTTCTGGGGGATGTTTGCCATCGGGCTTTCCGGTCTGATGCTTTGGTTTCCTGAGGCATTCTCCATCTTCCTGCCGGGCTGGGTGCTCAATATCGCCCAGATCGTCCATTCGGATGAAGCGCTTCTTGCTTCCGGCTTTATCTTTACGGTCCATTTCTTCAATACTCATTTCAGACCGTCGAAGTTTCCCTTTGATCCGGTGATCTTTACAGGAAGATTGCCCAAATATGAACTGGTTGAAGAGCGTCCAAAACAGTATGAGAGGCTGGTCGCACAGAAAAGATTGGAGACGTACCGAGAACAATATCCGAGCGCACTGACAGACCTCTTCTCAAACGTAATGGGATTTGCCATGCTGGCCATCGGGCTGTTCTGCGTCTTTCTGATCGCCTGGGAGTTTCTTGGGTAAGAAACCCGAATGACTCGAATGACAACGAATAGAACGAATTTTTCATTCGGTGAATTAGGTATCATTCGTGAAATTCGTCATTTGGAGATTTTGCAACCGATCTTTTCAAGGAAGGCCACATAGTTAAAGGTGGGGCTCTGGTCTTTGGTGTGGCAATTTCTGCAAACGCCCAGAGTCACTTTTCTTTCCATCCTTCCTTTTCCCGGATGCCCCCTTCCCGGCCCATGGCAGGTCTCACACTGCACCCCCTGGAGGTAGAAAGGGATCTCCTCCACCGTGGCATAATCCCCCATCTTTCCATAACCCGTAGAGTGGCACATCAGGCATTCCTCCTGGGCATATTTGGGCGAGGCGACAATAGTCTGGGAGGCCTTTGCATGTTTGGTCTTGAGCCAGTTGCGGTAGTTGACCTCATGGCATTTTTTGCAGGTGATCGCCCCGACAAAGAGGCTGTCTTTTGGAATCCGGGCGATCATCTCTCTTTCGGAAAGTCCTTTTTCAGGAAGGCCGGCCACTTTCGGCTTGTAGAGTTTCGCTGATTCTGCACGATAATGCTCCACCCCCTTCATGATTTTCGGATCATCCTCCACAGAGAGCTGGACAGGGATGGCCGTATGTCTATAAAAGTTCTTATTCTCGAGGGCGAGAAGGGTCTTTTCCAGTTCCTTCTGTTTCGATTCCAGAAACTTCAGTTCCTTAACCCTCATCTCCTCCTGTTTCCCGGATTTTGCCATCTCCGATTTAATCTGCATTGATCGTGTGATCAGCCTTTCCATTCTCTTCTCTAATTCATCCCGCTCACTGGAGACAAAGAACTTAATGGGTTTTTTGGTATCGATGAGAGAGTAGTCGACTCGCCCCAGGTATCCACCTCTGGGTTCCAATCGATAGAGGGGGATTTCATTCACCCTCTCTATCACAGCCTTCTGGGCTTCTCCCCCTCCTCCGAGGATTAAGTCGATCTGAGGGTTTTCTCGGGCCAGTTTTTTGTCCTTTGACTCACCCAGTTGTGATAGAACAATAATCAAATCAGAGTATTCTCTCAGACTTTTCGTCAGACCCTTCGATGTTATGATGGGGTCGAGAATGGTCAGGCCTGGGTCTATCTCCTGGAGGGTCGGATTGAACTGATCATCCAGGAGGCCAAGTATTGCGATCTTTAACCCGGCAATCTCCTTGATCACATAAGGGCTGAACATCCCTTTCTGAGTTTTCTTGTCTGTGAGGTTAGCTGAAATGAAAGAGAATTTGGCTTTTTGTGTTGCCTCGGAGAGAAACCTCAAACCCATCATCAAATCCTTCTCCCCAACATTGACGACACCATACCCCATCTCGTTATAGGATTGAATGAGAAGATCCACGCGGAGGAGGGCATCCTTGCGTTTGGTCTCTGTTTGTGAGGGCTTTCGAAAGAGGAGGTTTCCAGTATCGAGAAGGAGTATTTTTTTGCCTTCTTTTCTCATCTGAGAGATCAGTGTCGATTTCTTGGCGACCCCGCCAAGAGGGCTTCTGAATCAGCCGCAGGGCTCGACCTCGCCCATCACATCATTGGTATAGACAATACAGAAATGGGTTTTGGGTGCTCCATGACTGATGGGTGTCCAGTGGAGAATCAAAAGGAAGATGAGGATGAAAGGGATGGGGTGAAGGGAATTTTTCATCGAAACTGTTTCTCCCCTGCCCTTATCTCAATGTCCAGCCAGTTTTCCTTCGGGGCAAAGGGGCAGGTAAATTTTTCGTTATATTCACAGAAAGGGTTGTAGGCACGGTTGAAATCAATGAGCAACCTTCCTCCTGGCATCGGCTCGATATTAAGATATCGGCCTTCGGGGTAGGTCTCAATCCCCGAGGTCTTATCCTTAAAAGGAAGAAATAGCTCTCCGCCTCCAAGAGGCCGGTAGATGTGGAGGACATACTCCTTATTGTCAAGTTTAAATTTGAAACGTCCGTATTTAACATACTTCTTCTCTCTTTCTTTATTCGTTGGAAGGTTCACATAGATGGGTTTTGGGTCTGTGGGATATTTCTCTATCGATCCGGTGACCGGATATTTCAGGTCGATCGGGTAATAGAGGAGTCCCTTGAATTTTTTCTTGTCACTCTCTTTTAATGGGGAGTTAGGGTCCTTTCTAAAGAAGAGGTCTCTCTTCTCTCGAAAAGCCCTTATTTTTTCTTCTCTCCTTTCCATGGGGTCCTCTCCCTCTTTCGAGAGAGACAAATCCAATCCTCCAGCTAAAAGAAGGAGGAGGAAGCAGGAGACTGGAACAAATAATCCTTTCCGGTTTATTCCAATATATCGGCCCATTCACACCGTCCCCGGGTTTTCAGTTAAGCGTTTCTTTTCCCTACTCTCTTTTTTTCCAAAAAAGAGAAGGGCGAAACTCAATATGACGATCCAGAATAAGAGAAAGCAGAGGACGAGAATGGCGATAATGAGCAGGCCCATAATGATTTTAGACATAACTCCTCCTTTTTGTAGATTGCTTGTGAAAGGATCAATTTTAATGAAGTGGCTTAATATATATATAAAAACTGCTTATAAAAATCAATCCGAAAATGAAATTTGTGAAAAAATTTTTAGTTGATAAATTTTTAAAAATATTATAGCCTAAATTTGGAAATTTTACTTTATGATGACATCAAAGATACTGGATTCCTGCTGGAGTATATCCCGATGGAAATCGGGGCAGGAATGACGACTATCGACCACTGAATGAAAATGTCATTCCCGTGAAAACGGGAATCCAGAAGACTTTTTCTTGAAAAGTAGTATTAAGAATCGCTCAATTTAGGTATAATCTATTAACCGGTTCGATGGGGAGGGGTTTCGGATGAAAAAGATTAGAATTGATTTGGTCCTTCATTCAATTCTTCAAAACCTAAAAGATTTCTGTAGCACTGAGAATCTAAAAGAGCTTTACGATCTGATTAAGGGATTTTGGGTTGAAGTTTTTTGGGGTTTTAAAAAGGGGACCCTTGAGCATAAAAGAGCGATTAAAACCTCTCTCGTCCTATGTACCATCGCTTTTATCATCCTCTCATTAGCCCTTCTCAGGTTTACCGAGAGCTCTACCTTCTGCGGCCTTTGCCATCAGATGGATGTTTATATGGAATCGTGGAGGGCTTCCAGCCACCGTCAAGTGGCCTGCACACAATGCCATTACGAGCCTGGTCTTTTAAACCATCTGAAGGGGAAATGGGTGGACGGTCAGGTATCACTCGCCTACTTCCTATCGGGCAAGAGGCCCAGCAAACCTCATGCAGAGATCAGCGATGCGAGTTGCCTTCAGAAGGGATGCCATAAAATAGAGGATCTTCAGAAGGATATGATCTACAAGAATGTGGCTTTCTCCCATGGGAAACACCTCGAGGAGCTGAGAAGGGGGATGAAACTTCGCTGTACTTCCTGCCATGCCCAGCTCGTTCAGGGAGCCCATCTCACCGTCCATGAAATCAACTGTTTCATCTGCCATTACTATCGGGCGGGCCCGAAAGGAGAGGAAGAATGTATCTCATGCGCAGTGGGAAGCTGTGTCTCCTGCCATGTGGAGCCCAAGGGGGACATCAAAGTCAAAGGCTGGAATTTCAACCATCAAAAGTATATTGCGAGAGGAGTGGAATGCGAGAGATGCCATGTGAATGTGGTTCAGGGGGATGGCCATGTCCCGGAAGGGAAATGCGTTCAGTGCCATAGTGAACCCGAGATCCTTACGACCAAATATACTCCTCAATTCATGCATAAGAAGCATGTCACTGACCACAAGATCGAATGTGCGGATTGCCACTCTCACATTCGACATGAGATCGGGCCGATTCTTACGATGGTCCATTCTCCCACCGTCTGTGATAAGTGCCACAGCAAGGAGATGCATCTGGCCCCGAGGGAGTTTTACAAGGGCAGTGGCGGGATCGGGGTTCCGGACTCTCCGAGCCTAATGTTTGCCACTAATGTCGATTGTGTGGCCTGCCATCGGAAGGGAGGGGAGAGTCGGGCCGCCCTTCACACCACGAAATATGTTGAGAGGGCTATGGGGGAGTCCTGCGTAGGTTGCCATGGAGAAGGATATGATGAGACACTAAACCAGTGGCAGGTCCTTCTCTCAAAGACAAAAATCGAAACCAGTCAGCGCATCTCCAATGTTCAGGGAATTCTCCAGGAAGCGGAAAGGGATCGGGCGAGAACTCCTGAGCTTAAGAAGGCTGAGAACTTCCTGAACGAGGCGCGCCATAATTACAATTTCGTCCATCTGGGGAGGGGCGCTCACAATATTGAGTATGCGATTAAACTCCTCAATGCGGCGAACCATAAGACGGAGCAAGCCCTGGCTGCCCTTGACCGGAATTATAAACCCAAAGAATTTAAGACCGAGATGACCTGTACGACCCTCTGCCATATCGGGATCGAAAAACGGGCCGTTCCTTTCAACGACATCAAATTCTCCCATGAAACCCATGTGCTCAGAAAAAAGATGAAATGCATGGATTGTCATTCATCCCGTGACAATCACGGAAAGACCTTTTATAAGAATTGCAGGGACTGCCATCACGGCAAAGAGGTCAAGAAGGTCAAATGTGAAGACTGTCATGTCTCGGTCAAACGGTTGCTCCATGGGAAGGGAGGCCTTGGTGTTAAGGAGAGGCCGAGCAGTAAGTTGGATGTGGTCGAGTGTATCGATTGCCATCGTGGCGTGGTTGCCAAGAAGAAAGACACATTCGATGCCATCAAGAAACGGTGTATCGAGTGTCATGACCAGAGCTACGGAGAGATGCTCACCCGATGGAAAAAGAGTTCCGATGGGTTATTGGCGAAATTGGCTCCAAAGATCGAAAAAGTTAGGGAGGAGATCAGAAGAATTGAAAGCCGCGGCGGCCATACCTTCGTCTATCGAAAACCCTTCGGGGAGGCGGAGTTCAATTACAATCTGGCAAAGAAAGGCATTGGCGTTCACAATCTTGAGTATACGGAGGAGCTGTTAGAGTTTGCCAATAATCGCCTTGATGAAGCGATCAAGCAGTTAGCTAAAAAGAAGTGAAAGAAAAAAGATTGTAAAATATAATTGTTATTTAAAATTAGAGGGTTAGAAGGCCAGCCCTGTACCTCTTTGCGTATAGGGCTTTTTTTTAACGAAAGACTTGACAAAGAAATGAGAATTTATTAAATTCTTCACAAATTTTGTGAAAGGAGTCACAAAATTGAAATATCAAAAAATACCAGAAGCAACGATCCGGAGATTGTCAAGATATTCGAGATGTCTCGAAGTAATGGAGCAGGCCGGAGAGGAGGTCGTCTCTTCCGCCCAATTAGCCAACCGGTGCATGGTAAATGCCGCCCAGGTGAGAAAAGACCTGGCCTATTTCGGTGAGTTTGGCATTCGAGGCGTAGGTTATTATGTGAAAGACTTGTTCAACGATATTAAGAAGATCTTAGGATCGAACAAGGAATGGAGAATGGCGGTCATAGGCATCGGGAATTTAGGCTCTGCCCTACTCTCTTATAAAGATTTTCTTAAGCAGAACTATAAGATCGTTGCGGCCTTTGATATCGATCCTCCACAGGTGATCGGAAGGGTCTCCGAAAAGTTAGGAAAACCGGTCGAGGTCCTTCATATCAACCGGCTCAAAGAGGTGGCAAAAGAAAGAAGGATCGAGATCGGTCTTATCACCACTCCTCCTTCAGAGGCTCAGGCCGTAGCTGACCTCCTGGTGGAGGCAGAGGTGAGAGGCATTCTTAACTTTGCCCCCACACAGATTGTCGTACCGGAAGGATTTGTGGCGAAGGATGTCTTTTTCACCACGATTCTGGACAATCTGGCCTATCTTTTATCCAATAATTAGGGCAATTTCCCCTTTCAAAAAATTCCCTTTTCTAAACTTGTTGGTCTCGTAAAAAGAGGCAGCGAATAAAGGTTGCAATGTTGCAATATTAAATGCGCTTCAACTCCCCCTGAATGGGTGAGCCCATAGGTTCGCACTTCAATTGATCTTAAATTTTTAGAGGCGGAGGAATAGATGCTTATGAAACGGGAAGTGAATCCCCCCAAGGTGATTGAGAGCCTGTGTATTGGCTGTGAACGATGTGTGGCGGTTTGCCCGAGCTTCGTGCTGGATATGGCTGATGAAAAGCCTAAGGTGCTCAGAGGCGAGTGGTGTATTGGTTGTGGCCACTGCGGTGCAGTGTGTCCAAGCGAAGCCATCCTTTATCATGAGAGACTCCCCGAAAAAAATCCCAACGGGGGTGAAGCCCAGGCTGTTTCCCCTGAGGTGCTTGACCTTCTCATCCGGGAGAGGCGTTCGGTCCGGAACTACACTCCCGACCCGGTTCCGAAACAGATTTTGGAAAAAATCCTCGAGGCCGGAAGATATGGACCGACAGGCACGAACAGTCAGAATGTCCACTATGTGGTGCTGACATCACCGGATCAGATCGAACAGTTAAGGGAGATGACCCTCCGTTTTGGTGACCAGATTTTTTCGCGAGTGCAGAGTTGGTTCGGCAGCTTTTTCCTTTCTCTGGTTGCAGGGGAAAAGACTGTTGAATATCTACGCGATTCTCTTCCCAAAATGATGGTTGCCCGTGAGCAAATAAACCGGGGAAAAGATCGCCTATTCTTTCATGCGCCGGCTGTGATGATCGCCCATGCCGAATCCTGGGACAGCTCTTCCTCTTTTAATTGTTCGGTGGCTCTGTATAATTGCTCTTTGATGGCCCATGCCTTAGGGCTGGGATGCTGCTTTAATGGCTTTCTGGTGAACGCAGTGAATCATGACCGGAAGATCAAACGCTGGCTGAGTATTCCGGCGGACCACCGATGCTATTCCGCCATGGCCCTCGGCTACCCGAATATGAAATACGAGCGCCTTGTTTCGCGTCACCCTCCAAAAGTGATGTGGCATTAGGATAAAAAGAGGATAAAGAAACGGGAGGATTTAAAGTGAGATGGCAAACGAATCACAGAAAATCATTTACTCGATGATCGGCGTCAGTAAGTATCACGATAAAAGACCGATTTTGAAAGACATCTCACTCTCTTATTTTTACGGGGCCAAGATCGGCGTTATCGGTCTGAATGGCTCCGGGAAGAGTTCTTTGCTTCGCATCATCGCCGGCGAAGATAAAGAGTTCAATGGGCAGACCATCCTCACCCCGGGTTACACCATCGGCTTTCTCGAACAGGAACCGAAGCTCGACGAAGCCAAGACAGTGCGGGAGATTGTAGAGGAGGGGGTTCAGGAGACGGTTGAGCTTCTAAATGAATTCAACCGGATCAGCGAAAGGTTTTCAGAGCCCCTGTCAGAAGGGGAGATGAATCGTCTGATCGAGCGGCAGGGCGAGGTGCAGGAGAAACTCGACGCCCTCGATGCCTGGGATCTCGATTCGCGCCTCGAAATGGCCATGGAAGCCCTCCGGTGCCCTCCGGGAGAGACACCCATGAACGTTCTTTCGGGTGGAGAGAAAAGGCGCGTGGCATTGTGCCGGCTCCTGCTCCGAAGACCCGATATTCTGCTCCTCGATGAACCGACCAACCATCTCGATGCCGAAACCGTGGCCTGGCTTGAACAGCATCTGAAGCGGTATCCCGGAACAGTCATCGCCGTCACCCATGACCGCTACTTTCTTGACAATGTGGCCGGATGGATTCTGGAACTTGACCGGGGAGAAGGCATCCCATGGAAAGGAAACTATTCTTCATGGCTTGAACAGAAGGAGAATCGTCTGAGGCTGGAGGAAAAGACAGAGAGCGAGCGTCGGAAAACGCTGCAGCGGGAACTCGATTGGATCCGGATGTCGCCAAAAGGGAGACATGCGAAACCGAAAGCCCGGATCGCCTCTTACGAAGCCCTCCTCGGACAGGAGGGTGAAAAGATAGCCAAGGACCTTGAAATCTATATTCCTCCGGGGCCACGGCTCGGAGATGTCGTGATCGAAAGCCGCAATATCACCAAGTCCTATGGGGATCGGATTCTGATGGAGAATCTCTCCTTTTCCCTTCCTCCGGGCGGTATCGTCGGAATCATCGGCCCAAACGGCGCTGGAAAGACCACGCTCTTCCGATTGATTACAGATCAGGAAAAACCTGATTCCGGAGCAATACGGATAGGGGAAACAGTAACAATGGCTTACGTCGATCAGAGCCGCGACATCCTCGATCCGGAAAAGACCATCTGGGAAGTGATATCAGAGGAAAAGGATACAATCCAGCTTGGCAGCAGACAGATCAATTCACGGGCCTATGTGGCTCGTTTCAATATCTCAGGCGCCGATCAGCAGAAGAAAGTTGGAATCCTATCAGGAGGAGAGCGAAACCGTGTCCACCTGGCACGGATGCTCAAGGAAGGAGCCAATGTCCTTCTTCTGGATGAGCCGACGAATGACCTGGATGTAAATACCCTGAGGGCGCTGGAGCAGGCCATCGAGAATTTTGCAGGCTCAGTCGTTGTGATCAGCCATGACCGCTGGTTCCTCGACCGGATCACCACCCATATTCTGGCATTTGAAGGTGATAGCGCCATTGTTTGGTTCGAAGGGAACTATTCCGAGTACGAGGCAGATCGAAGGCGTCGTCTCGGAGCTGCGGCGGACCAACCCCACCGGATCAAATACCGGCAGCTCACGAGAAAATAGGGTTTCTTCGCGTAATCGAGTGGGTTATTTCTGGCTATTTTCTCCCCCTCTTTGGCAAATGGTCCGATGGGACTCACCATCCTGAGCTTGTCGAAGGAGAGGGGTCAGCCTGCCTGCCGGACAGGCAGGGGGAGATTTTCAGATAAGTATGTCTTCTCAATGATGGACTCCTTAAGTCTTGATGATTGACATTCACTGTAGGACAATGTAATATAGTGAATAACAGACAATCGGAGGAGGTTATTATGGCAGGCGTTCAGAAAAGTTTACGTCTCCCGCCCGAGACCATGAAGGAAATTGAGCAAATGGCCAAAGAGACAGGGCAGGATTTTTCAAACGTGACCAAGGATCTCTTGCAAGAGGCCATCAAGATGAGGCGCTGCCCGGGGATATTGTTTTCCGAAGGGACCGGTGGAAGAAGAGCCCGGGTGGCGGGAGCAGGAATTGAAGTTTGGGAAGTAATTGCCGCTTTCAAAAGCATGAAGGGGGATTTCAAAAGGCTGCAAAAGGCATATCATTGGCTATCCGGAGAACAGCTCAAGGCGGCCCTTGGATATTATACGATCTATCCCCAGGAGATTGACCGGCTCATCGAGCAGAATGAGCAATGGAATGACGAGAAGGTTCGAGACCGTTATCCCTTTATGAGGTCGTCCTTGTGAAATTCTACCTGGATGAAGACCTCAGCCCTAAGATTGCCGAGATACTTAGAAAAGGTGGAATCGATGCACTGAGCGCCCATGAGGCCCGTATGTGCGAGGCATCGGACCAAAGGCAGCTCGACTTTGCAGCGGCAGAGAAAAGATGTTTGGTGACCAGAAATAGGGACGATTTTATTAGGCTCACGGTTCAATTCTTCAATGACCAGCGGGCCCATTGTGGAGTGCTCATCGTTCCCTACAGTCTCCCCGGGGATCAATTTTCACGAATAGCTGGCCTGATTAAGAAATTCTCCTCCCGTCATCAAAAAGGATTGGCTCCTTATTCAATCGCCTTCCTTCCGACAAAGTAGTGGTGTATTAAGCTCTAATGTACGAACGAAGGGAGAAAAACTATTCTAAGACAAGAGTTAAATAATTATGAAAAAAATACCAAAATTTAAGACGGATGAAGAAGCTGCAAAATTCTGGGAGGCCCACAGTTTTCAGGACTATCACGGAAATACCAAGGAAGCCGGGATAAAATTCGTTAGAAGACCTAAGAAGACCATTGCATTGAGGCTTGATCCGGACGATATCAAATCGGTGGAAAGGGTTGCCGAACGCAAGGGATTAAGTTATACGCCGCTACTCAGGATGTGGATTAAAGAACATCTCGAAAAGGAAGAACGGCATACTGCCTAACTATCCCGAAGGAAACTTCGTCATAAAAATACCTTATGACAATTGCCAGGACTCAAATCTCTGATGACAGGACTAAATGTGAGCGCGCGTTTAATGCTTACCGCGATTCATTAAAAGCATTGAAGCTGATTCCACACGATTGTCCTGAGACGCCAGGTGACAGATCGGGTTTTTGGAAGGAAAAGTCAAAAATGCCATACAGATGGGGCGATGAAAAAGAAAATGGCTATCCATGGATAGGTTTTCTCGGTTATGAGATCCATTATGATGGTCATGTTAGGATTCGCAAGAAATCGCTTAAGAAGGAAATGCAAAAACAATATGAAGTAACAAATGAAGTACGCACGGCAGTGAAAGGAGGTAAGAAAAAAGTTACGAACAAAACCATCGAAGAGTCAGTGATTAACCGACTAATTGGAATGGCTGTCGTCTCCGCCCCCTGCTGGAGTTCACCTCAGGTGAAGTCTGCCGATTCCCTTAACATGTCAACTCAATCGCCGTCCGAAGCCTTGAAGAGCGGTTTACCTGTGGCCGTTTATGCAACTGTAAGGTAATTTATCCGCTACCGGAAACCCTATTATATCCAAACGATATCCACCAGGTGCTCCACTTTCTTAAATTCTGGGTCGCCGGTTACCAACATGGCTTTGTGTTCCACAGCCGAAGCAAGAGCGAAGCAGTCGGCATAAGAGAGGGCATATTGAGCTTTATATTCAGCGGCCTGGAATATCAAATGATTGGGGATCGGCAGGATGGTGAAGTTTAACCTTTCAATGTTCGCAAGAACCTCCAATTTCTTCTGGTCGCCAAATTCCTTTTTTGTCGAATAGATGATCTCACCAAGATTAATTGCATTGATATATTTGGTGACACCGGTTTTTCTTATTTCCTGAAGGAGATGGACAACCTTTTCATACCCCTTCTCTTTTTGGAAGAATTTCAGAAGGGCGTGGCTGTCGAAAATAAAAGGCCTTTTCTCCATTATTTGAACTCGCCCTTCCGTTCTTTCAGGAGCTTTTCAGCAAGAGAGGGTTTGGGGGGCAAGAGACCACAGGCTGCCTTGACGGGGTCTTCCACGGGGGGGATCAGGTAGATGATCCCTGCGTACTCCATCACCTGTAACTCCGTACCGGGTTCAATATGGTATCTCTTTCTCATCTCGGCAGGGATGACGATCTGGCCTTTCGATAAAGTTTTAACAGTAGCCATATAATTCTAACCTTTCCATAAAAAGTTAAACAATCTATAGAAAACGTATAACTTCTAAATTATTTTGTCAAGATCATTCTTTGGGTCTTTTCCTGCCCCCAAAGGGCATTTCCTCTCTTTTAACTTCCGATCGGCAGAGAGAGAACTTTTTCCAATTCCCATTTCATCCACCTATGCAAAAGATGACGCCTGTGTGATCTCCCCGAAGACTTACCTATTGACAATAGTTAACATGCAGGTTAACATGATTTTGTGAATAGAACCGTTATCTTCTATGAAACGGCTGATGGGAAGCGTCCAGTACAGGATTTTCTGGATTCCCTGCCTGGAAAAGTCGCACAGAAGATCTTATGGGTTCTTAAATTATTGGAAGATTTGAGGTTATCCCATCTTCATATTTCAAGAAGCTTATCGGTACTGAGGAGATATGGGAATGCCGAATTCAATTTGGGTCAAATGCGTATCGTCTATTGTGTTTCTTTTTAGATCGTTCTGTCATTGTGCTTACCCATAGATTTGTGAAAAAGAGCCAAAAGACGCCCGTTCATGAAATAGAAAGGGCAGAGGCTTATAGAAGAGATTTTTTGAAAAGGAGGACATAAAATGAGTGACATAAAGAAATATATAAAGGATAGAAAAAAGAGGGATAAAGAATTTGCTGAGGGATTTGAGGAAGGATATGAACAATTTAAAATTGGAGTCATGCTTCGTCAGGCACGTGAAAAAGCAGGGTTGACACAGGAAGAATTAGCCCGTCGGCTAAAAACCAAGAAGACCTCGATTTCGAGGATTGAAAACCATGCCGAAGACATCAAACTTTCGACGTTAAAACGCACTGCTTCGGCCTTAGGAAAACGTCTTCAAGTGAGTATTACCTAACCCGGCATAGCCGGAACCAAACAGGGTCTTTGTAGGTTTATCGACCCAAC
>JASEHH010000264.1 GCA_030017685.1 Thermodesulfobacteriota bacterium
CATTATTCCATCAAAAGAATTCTCCTATCCATTCTTTCATCCGCCGGGTAACTTTGCTGAAGATATTTCCCTCGCCCACCTTAAACCGGCTCTGGGCCATATTTCGACTTCCATAAAGGACGAGGCCCACTCCGGTGGCATAGATCGGGCTGTTGACCAGGTCGACCAGGCCTCCGATTCCCACAGGCGTCCCCCTCCGGACGGGCAGATTAAAGATTTGTTCGGCCAGTTCGGGAATCCCTTCGAGGATAGCGCTCCCCCCTGTGAGGATCACCCCGGAGGCAAGAAGATTTCCATAACCCATCTTCACCAATTCATCTCGAACCAGAGCGAGGATCTCGTCCACCCTGGGTTCAATGATCTCCGCAAGGGTCTGCCTCGAAAGGACGCGGGGCTTTCTCCCCCCTACGCTGGGGACTTCGATCGTCTCATCCTTCCGAACCAGAGAGGTGAGCGCGCATCCATAACGAATCTTAATCTTCTCGGCCTCCTCCACAGGCGTGCGAAGCCCTATGGAGATATCGTTGGTGATATGGTTTCCGGCCAGGGAAAAGACGGCTGTATGTTTGATCGAGCCATTCGAAAAGATGACCAGGTCTGTCGTTCCGCCGCCGATATCGATAATAGCGGCCCCCAGTTCTCTCTCCTCCGGGGTCAGCACAGCTTCGCTCGAACCCAACTGTTCCAGGACGATGTCATCTACATCGAGACCGGCGCGGTTGGCGCATTTGATGATGTTCTGGGCAGAGGTAATGGCGCCGGTGACGATGTGAACCCTCCCCTCCAATCTCACCCCTGACATCCCGACCGGATCCTTGATTCCGTCCTGATCGTCCACGATGAACTCCTGAGGGATGATGTGGATGACCTCCCGATCCATCGGGATGGCCACCGCACTCGCCGCATCGATGACCCGCTTCACATCATTCGGCGTGATCTCCTTGTTCTTGACGGCGATCACCCCATGGCTGTTGATCCCTTTAATATGTCCTCCTGCAATGCCGGCATAGACGGCAGTGATGTGGCAATCGGCCATCAGTTCGGCTTCTTCCACCGCTTTTTTAATGGATTGGACCGTGCTTTCAATATTGATGACCACACCCTTGCGCAATCCCTTTGAGGGAAAGGTCCCGAGGCCGATGATTTTGACCTGGCCATCTGCCATCTCCCCAACAATCGTGCAGATCTTTGTCGTCCCGATATCCAATCCGACGACCAGCGAATCCCTCTTGCCCATCTTCGGATCACCTCCTTTCTAATTTGCCCTGCGGGGAATCTTTTTGACCACCATTCTCTTCAAGTCACTGCAGTCGATCGACGTTGCCGAGACTCCCCTTTTTTGAAGATCGGTCCAGATGAGAGACAATCTCCTCAATTTTTCTCCAAAGTGATCCCATCCCATTCTCACCTCCACCCCTTCGGCCTGTGTGAAACATTGAATCCCGAAAGTCTTCTCCATCCGGATCTCCGAAACCCCATCCAGGGGGGCAGCCTTTTCCTGATCGACGATCCTTAAAAAATCGAGGGCTTTCGTGATGAGATGTTTTGTCACGGCAGGGTCTTTATCAAACGCCTGCCGGTTCAAGCCGGTGAGAAAGGGAAAATTATATTCATCCCGATCTCCCACTCTCGAAAAGATCACCCCCTTCGAATCGATATAAAAAGGTTCCTCCAGTTGAAGGATGGCCACCGGCTTCCTCTCCTCAATATGAATCAACACTCTGTCAGGGAAAATTTTCCTCACCTTCACATACTCAACCCAGGGATGGGCTTCCACCCGCCCGGAGATCTCCTTCAGCGGGAGGGAAAAGAGATTGGGCATTCCGTCGATCCTTGCGAGCGAGAGGATCGTCTTCTCCGATATTTTCCGGCACCCCTTGACCTCCACACTCCTCACCTGGAAAAAGGAGTCCTCCAGAAGGCGGACATACAATTGATGGCCCGCGAAGAAGAAGAATATGAGAAA
>JASEHH010000265.1 GCA_030017685.1 Thermodesulfobacteriota bacterium
TGAAGCATTTTCCAGGCCATTGAGAGATCAATCCTTTCAACTCCAAATTTAAAAGAAGACTCGACACTTTCCCAGGCTCAAACCGGCGCTCTCGAATCATCACATCAATATGGAGAGGTGTCTCCCCCAACATCTCATAAAGAGCCCTTTCCTCTTCGCTCAGTTCTGGTCCCCGAGGCTTGACCTCTTCAATCCTCTCTTTCTCTCTCTTCCACTGGGGCAGAATTTCCTCGAGGATATCTTCGCTCGACTCGACTAACTTTGCCCCGTCTTTGATCAACCGGTTCGTCCCACGGCTTCCGTCTGCCCCGACATTTCCCGGAATCGCAAAGACCTCTCTGCCCTGCTCCAGAGCATAGTTTGCCGTGATCAAGGACCCGCTATCCGGACCGGCCTGGACCACAACCACACCCATGGAGAGTCCGCTGATGATCCGGTTCCGCTTTGGGAAATGTCCTCCCTCCGGAGGAGAGCCCATTGGAAATTCCGAAAGGACAGCGCCCTGTTCAATGATCTTGGCAAAGAGATTTCGATTCTCAGGAGGATAGACCACATCCACTCCGCAACCCAGGACAGCGAGTGTCCTCCCTCCTCCTGAAATCGCCCCCCAGTGGGCCACCGAATCGACCCCTCTTGCCATTCCGCTCACGATGGTCACGCCGTAGCGGACAAGAGTCTGGCTGATCTTCTCTGTGATCCACCTTCCATAGGGAGTGGTCTTTCTGCTCCCCACAATCGAAACGGCTAATTCATCCTCCTTCTTCAACTCCCCCTTCAAATAGAGCAAGGCGGGCGGATCGTAGATATCCCGGAGCCGGGGAGGATAAACCTCATCCTTCAAGGTGATCATCCTCCCGCCTGATTTCTCCAGCGAAGACAACTCCTTCTTCACCGCCTGTTCGGAAGGTCCCTTTCTAATTTCGCTGGCCACCTTTACTCCCAGGCCTTCGACCTCAAGCAATTCCTTCATTGAAGCCTGAAAGACGGCTTCTGGGGTCTGAAACCGATCGAGGAGTCTTTTGATGAAAATACTGCCGACTCCTGGAACGAAATTTAAGGCCAACCAGTAAAAAAGATCTTCGGCCATAATGAAACCTATGAAAAAATGGCTTCTCTTTATGTAAGGGGAATCGGATGACAAAAAAAGCCTTGGAGATGATCAACCACCTCCAAAGCTTTTGACTATAATGGAAATTCCGCTTGCCGCTTATCTCTTCGGTTCGATCTCCATCTTCTCCTTTGAGTAGGGCTGGATCATATCGCCTTTATAAATCGCGTCAAAGGCTTCAAGCACTCTTGCCGTAAAAAAATTCCCGAATTGATCGATAATCTCGATATTCCCGGAGATGCTATACTTTCTGCCTATCTTCTTCTCTGTCGCAGGATCCCGAATGATGTCCGAGGCCCGAAAGACCGTATACTTATTTCCAATCGAAATGGTTTCCGCCGTCTTAAAGGCCAGGTAAAGGACATCGCCTTCCGCCATAAGGTTCTTTCCCTCCTTGTTGTCAAGGATGATGCCAATCCCCTTGTAGTCAAAACCGGCGATAAATCCTGCGGAACGAATCTCCGGAATAACCTTCTTCTCCTCAACCGGTTTCTTTTCTGCAATCACCTCAGACTTCTTCTCAACGATCGGAGGAGGCTCAACCTTCTTTACCTCGGCCACCTCTGGTTTCACCTCTTTAACTTCTTTCACCTCTTTGGGCTTCTCTTCAACAGCAACAGCCTTTGGAGGCTCTTCCTTCTTCGCCTCCTCAAAAGCAGAGAGGCGTACCGGATTCCCAGGATAAATCCAGTGGGGGTTGGTGATATAAGGATTTCTCTTCCACAATTTCGGCCAGAGGAATGGGTCTTTCAAAAATTTCGCCGATATGTCCCAGAGCGTATCCCCTTTCTTGATGGTATAAACCCCTTCTGTCTCTTTCTTCTCCTGAGCCATAATGGATAGGG
>JASEHH010000266.1 GCA_030017685.1 Thermodesulfobacteriota bacterium
ACTCGTACCCGACGAATACTTGTTCAGTCACCGTGCGCGGCGTTCTCACTTCACGATAGTCCCAGCCCGCAAACACCTGCCGCGTGCTGTACACCGGCTCTTGCACGGTTGTCCAGCCCTTCCCCGTCCGCTGGCGCACCGTGCGATAGCCACTGACGTAGGTCTCGGTGCGATACTTGGGCACCTTGTCGTAAGTCACATCGTAGACGGTCTTGGTCACTGTGGCTTCACACGGGGATTGAATCATCACAACTCCTGAACCGTCTTCTTACTGTGAACCCGCATCGGACGCTATAAAACGATGAAATTCCACTAGCTCTCTGCCAGGGAAGGGATGTCCCCCGTCAACGTTCCTCCACAACAAATGCATCAATATCAATTCGCCTGTGTCATCGTTCTGCCGCACGTTGAGGATAAGTTCCCCTACCATTTCCATTAGCTCTGCACCCTTGTCGCCTGGCTTATCCGTGAGCG
The DNA here is from genome assembly GCA_030017685.1 of Thermodesulfobacteriota bacterium. Classification (GTDB taxonomy): domain Bacteria; phylum Desulfobacterota; class BSN033; order BSN033; family UBA1163; genus RBG-16-49-23. Next base: position 475 of record JASEHH010000266.1, read on the forward strand.
GGTCATAATAGGAGTAATCCCACCACCGCTCGACATCGGGATACCGTTTCTCCTCTTCCGCAATCCTTTCCACAACCTCGATCTCCCTGTCGGAGTAGTAACGCGCTCCATCTAAGTGAAGACGCACCCTCCCATCCGGAAAGCGCTCCACCCACCATTCGTTCCATGGGGATTCGAAAACATAACCCTTATGCTCAGTGTGATTTTGGTAGATCTGCTTGAAGGTGCCATCTGCTTGGATGATCAGCCTATCAATATCCCCATCCAAAGTTCCAGAATAATGCGCCTCCCATGTTCCAGCCAGATCGGATTCCTGAAAAGTGGGCGGTGGGTTGGAATAATAAAATTCCTTGAAAAACAATGCCTGTGACGTTGCGCTTGACTTGTCAAGTGACTCTTCAAAGGTGGAGAGGAAATTGCACATTACAAGCCCCGGCGCTAAGAGGATCAGTAAGAAAATCCGCCATCTCAGTTTGCTCATCATTACAGCCTCCTGGTTGTGGGGAAGAAAGTCGAGTTCACATGAACTGAACGACAATGGATTTACCTGCCGGGCATCGGCTCAAGCCACCAGAATTTCATTTCGAGCGCACTACCGGCTTCGGGTTTTTGCAGGGTGCACTCAGTCCCAGGCACCCTTGTTCCGGAGCCTGAATCCATACTGTTGTGTACTTCAATCCTCACCATGCCATTCCCGGCATCAAATACCTTGATCTCATCGAGGGATCCGATCGTGCCTCCGACCGCATCAATTGGGCTCTCTGGTGTCTTGGGCAGGCCAAAAGGGGCCAGCACTGTGGCCAACACTAATTCCCAAAGGTGCTCGCGAGCGTAAACTCCAGAACCCCTTATGATATCAGGGGCCATCTCCGGTAATTTTTCTTTTAACTCTTCTATGTTGGTAGGGCACTTCTCGGCTGGATAACGCGGGGCATCGGCATAATGCTCCCATTTCCAGGATACTGGATAACCCGCTTCCGCCCATGCCTGGTGAAATGCGGTCATTCCAGGGTCATACCTGATATCCTGCGTCAGTGATGACTCTGGGCCAAATATTCGGATTTGATCATTTTCTCCTCGGAGAAAATCCCAAACAAGGCCCCAGGCTTGTTGAACGGACTCGGCTGGATCATATGCTGGAGGAGGTGGCGGTGGCACTTTCTCCAACACCCATTTTACCTCCGTCCCCACCTGCACCTGCTTCTTCACCATCTTCGGCACCCGCTTCTCCCGATAATCCCAGCCATCGAACACCTGTTTGGTCACCTTGCGCTCGGTCTTCACTTCGCGGTAGTCCCACCCCACAAACACCTGCTCGGTCACCGTGCGCGGTGTTCTCACTTCACGATAGTCCCAGCCCGCAAACACCTGCCGCGTGCTGTACACCGGCTCGCGCACGGTTGTCCAGCCCTTCCCCGTCCGCTGGCGCACCGTGCGATAGCCACTGAC
>JASEHH010000267.1 GCA_030017685.1 Thermodesulfobacteriota bacterium
TATCGTAGTCCTGTTTTTGGCCGTAGGTGATTATCATCTGGTTGGTTATATTGTGGTTCCCGTCGAAGTCTCTATTGGTGAATACCTGGTAGGCGGTCTCAACCTCGCCTAAGGACGTGACGACCCCGTCCGTGAGAGCATGCTCGGTCTTGTAGGTCTGGATGTACTGGGTGGCGGCGTCGCCGCGGTTGTCGATCGCTCTATTCTCTATGACCCTTCGCTCTGTGAGGAGCTCATCCGGGGCTTGGGTCAGGTAGCGGTCCACGACGTAGGTCTTGGACTCCTGGTCCATGGCGAAGCCGCGATAGTCGAAGAGGCTTGTGGTGGTGACGACCTTGTCTATCTTGGTGTCGAGCGATTCTAAAAGAGACGTGTAGGTCTCGACCGTCGATGAGAGGGCGCTACCGCGCCTCTGGGCGAGCTCATAGGATTTTTGGATCTTATCGCCTGATGAGAGCTGGACGGTGATCGTCATTATCTCCTCGTCGCCCGGAAGAGGGGTCGGTCCGCCGTAGTAGTTGGTGATCGTCTTATGGTTCACAAGGCCTGCTGGGTCAACCTCAGTGGTAGAATAGGTGTCTATGGACTCCTGGAGGACATTGCCGAAGACGTCGAATCCTGCCTGGCCTATCGAGATCTTCTGCAGGTCCTGGAAGCTGGAGGCATCTATGACGATATCGTGGGCGTTCTTGTCAGCGCTCCATGAGTACGCGGCGGCTGAGTAGGTCCTCACCATGGACGAGTGGAAGCGGTCGTGGATGTCTATGTCGGAGTTCGTGACTTTTTGAGCCTCGGAGAACTGCCAGGCGCCGGAGTCGTAGTACTCCCTCACTATCGACTGGATCTCGGCGTTGCCCCTTGTGTCGAAGTCCGCCTTATCCGTGTGTATGAACTGGCGGTCTATGGCGCTTGAAGGATCAGGCACTATCGGTCCTGACTCTGTGTAGGAGCCCGAGCCGTACCTGGTGATGACAGAGTCCTGGACGTAGCCAAGAGAGGTTATGTTTCTATTCTCTATCTTCTTTATGTCGAGGAGGTCGGAGGCCTTGCCGTCCACGAGTGAGGCGTAGGTGGCGATATACTGGACGAGCGCCACCCCTGATGAGTGGAAGCCGGCGGATCTGATCTCCTGGACGTCGAGGGGCTCGGAGCGCGTCTGGAGGTTATCGTAGTCCTGTTTTTGGCCGTAGGTGATTATCATCTGGTTGGTTATATTGTGCTGAGTGTTAAATCTTCGATTGGTTATCACCTGATATGAGATCTCTACCAACCCTTCTTTCTCGACGCCAGTTGGGCATGTCCAGCTGCTTATGCGCTGTTTGCCTGCATCGCCCCGCGAATTAATTTCCAGATTTTCAATCACCTCACGGCTTGCCAGATACTCGACTCCGCTCTGCCCAACGTATCTATCCACAGTCTGGTCGACGACATTTCCCCTCAAATCGAAGGATGTGTTGCTTATCTCCTGGCGCTCGATCAAAGTGGCGAGGGATTCCGCAAGAGAAGTGTATCTCCGTATCTTTGTATGGGTAGCGTTGCCTTTACGTTGAGCCAGCGGGGATTCATAGGTATTCAAAATCGTCTTGTGATCGATAAGCGCCTCAAACTCATCATATCTATTTATTACCTGCGTTTTCGCGTTTCCATACTCATCATAAGTATTGTCTATCTCCTGCCGGTCAACCAACTCTCCCGATTGAAGATAGGTTTTAATAGATACATGGCCGACGTAGTCGTGCCGCGTATAGTCAGAGTTGGTAATCTCCTGCCTCTCGGAGTAGGCCGTTAGATTTTCGTCCGTATAATTGGTGACTTCTTGAGTCAAGACCCTGCCCCTAAGGTCAAAGGTTTTATTCTCGATTACTTTGGTGTCGATAAAATCACCGTAGTCATCATAGGTGGTTATTGT
>JASEHH010000268.1 GCA_030017685.1 Thermodesulfobacteriota bacterium
TGGTGATGGTGATCCTCCATCTCGCAAAGTTTATACTTCACGCTCGAACCATTGATGATCTTAAAGGCAATCCCCAGTGATTCGAAGAGATCGAGAGAACGATAGATCGAAGTGAGTCCGATCTTTCTCTCTTTTTTAGTGAGACATTGATAGAGTTCCTGAGGGCTCATTGGACTTTCAGAGATTGAAAGTTCCTGGTAGACGAGAAACCTGGGATGGCTCATCCTGAGCCCCTTTCCCTCAAAAACTGCTTTAAAAACCTCTTTATTCATAACAAGTTAAGCGCAGAATGAAAATATTTTCATTAATAAACTTAACGGCTTCTTCTCTTGTTGTCAAGCCCTTTGTAAGACCCAAATCCCGACTTAGGTTATTCTGTGATTCAGACAGTAAGACTATAGACCTAAGACATTAGACTGAAAAGTAGAAATAGCCAGAGATGACACAAAGATAAAGGACTGGCAGATGGCAGTGGAACTGGCACTCTTGGTATATACGAAAAAATTTCAAAAGAGTGAAATATAGAATTAATTTCATATATTAGAGGAGTCTGATGTCTAACGTCTGAAGTCCAGTGTCTGAATTGCAATAGGTTATGGGAATCGCTTGACACTCCTATTTTCGTTCGCATATTATTTTACGAAACAAGTGAGCTTAAACTGAGGAGGCAATCATGGGTCAACTAATGGATCGAATCGCAGTGATAACCGGAGCCAGCACGGGCATCGGGAAGGGTATCGCCGTCGCCTACGCAGTGGAAGGGGCTAAGGTGGTGTTGGCCTCGCGCAGCCGTGAAAAACTTGAGGCCGTGGCGGGAGAAATTCAAAGCGCGCGCGGGACAGCACTTGTCGTTCCAACGAATGTGACACTCGAGGAGGATGCGATGAACCTCTTTCGGCATACCTTGGAGGTTTTCGGTCGGGTCGACATTCTTGTGAACAGCGCCGGCATCACCAGCGGGACGCCAACAGACGAACTGAGCCTGGAGGCATGGCGAAACGTGCTCGATGTCAATCTTAACGGAGCGTTCCTGTGCAGCCGTGAAGCGCTCAGAATCATGAAGCGCCAACGATCCGGCCGAATCATCAACATCGGCAGTATCTCTGCGAAGGTGCCGCGTCCCAACTCCGCTCCTTACACAACGTCGAAGTTCGCGCTCGAGGGACTGACGCGGTCCCTTGCTCTCGACGCACGTGACCACGGCATTGCAGTCTCTATTCTGCATCCCGGCAACACGGCGACGCCGCTCTGGCATGGCCGCGAAGATCAGGCCCGACGGGAGGGCATCATGTCTCCCAGCGATCTTGCCCGGGTTGCTGTAATGATGGCGTCGCTGCCGCAGGACATGAACATGCTGGAGAGCATCGTGCTCCCGGTGAGCATGCCCTTTCTCGGCCGCGGTTAATATTGACGGATCCCTCTGCGCGTCTCCCTACCAGGGTCGTTCTAACTCAAGCCCTTTTTCAGTTCATCTCCGTCCTTGAATGGAGGCAGACAGGTGAATCCTTTGCAGACAAAGGTGGTAGGAACCCCTGGAACCCCTTTTTCCATCAGGAACGGAAACCAATTCCCCTCTGATGGCTCTTGGGGGTCCTTAAGATTTAAGATCTTATTGGGCAGGTAGGCGAGGTTAATGGCTTGATGCATGGACCTTGTCCTCCGGTCTTCCTTCGGACCAATGATTCCAATCTCCTCCGGATTGAGAAAGAAGGAAAATCCGGATAACATTTGGGCAAAGCCTGAGGGATGCTCTGAAAGAAAGTTATAGAAAAGTTGAAGAACTTGCTCAGCCTTCCTTTTCAGAGATTCATTTCCCGTGAGGTAGCCAAGCTTAATGAGATTGGATAAAGCTACGGAGTTGGCCGATGGGATGGCATTGTCATAAGGGCTTTTTGACCGGGCAATCAGG
>JASEHH010000106.1 GCA_030017685.1 Thermodesulfobacteriota bacterium
TCAAAAATATTCTTTCGTTATCCTCCACATATGGCACCGAATAAATATAATCTTCGATCTTTACCAAGAAAACTTTCTGGGTCGGATATTTAGACGGATTTGGATGCTTTATTCGATCAACCAAATCTCCTGATGCGATTGCCAATTCAACCTGTTCAAATGACACACCACGCAGTTTCTTGAGCATCTCATTCTTCTCATTATTCCAGTCAAAATATTTCATGAGCGTGTGCCTATTGTATTCTTCCTATATAATAACGGCGATATTTGTTTCTGTCAAATTGTTTTTGTTTGCAACGCTAAGGATAGAATGGATCGGCGCGATTGCCGCCTGCATCCGGTTTATACAACGCTTCATATCGTTATTGTGCCCTCCATATAGAGAACCGCTTTACCTGATATCTTCACGCGCTCGCCAGCCTGCTTGCAGAACAACTCGCCGCCTCGCTTTGAGACCTGAAATGCATGAAGATCGTTCTTACGAAGCACACCTGCCCAATAGGGAACCAAAACACAATGCGCAGATCCCGTCACCGGATCCTCGGGTATGCCGACTCGGGGTGCGAAAAAGCGGGATACGAAGTCGCTCCGATCTCCTCTTGCTGTAATGATGGTCCCGCGACACGCTACACGTTCCAGGGCGACGAAATCGGGCTGCACTGCTTTGATGGTCTTCTCACTGTCCAACACCACAAGCAGATCCTCTGCTGAGCCGAGAACTTCTTGGGGTGTGACTCGCAACGCCTGGTTGAGTCCGGCGGGAGGAGCCTGGGGATGGGCAGGTTTTGCAGGGAAGTCCATTTCAAAGAGATCATCACGCCTTGTCACCACAAGCTCACCGCTCTTACGTGTCTGAAACCGGATCTGTTCCCCCGGCCATTTCTGGCAGGAAAAAAGAACGAAGGCGCTGGCCAGTGTTGCATGGCCGCATAGTGCAACCTCAGTGACCGGGGTAAACCATCTGAGGTCAAAACCTTGGGCATTACGAACCCAAAATGCCGTCTCAGACAGGTTGTTCTCAGCAGCCACGGCCTGGAGGATTGAGTCGTCCACCCAGCGATCTAAAAGACAGACGGCCGCCGGGTTGCCAGCAAAGACCTGTGAAGTAAAAGCATCGACCTGGTATAGCGGTATTTTCATTTTATCTCCTCTCGTCGAACGATTTAAATCAGCGGAAGCTGTAAGCCATCCCCTGGAATGTAGCGTTAAGCGGCTCTTTTGCCTTCTGCATGATTCGTGTGAAGTGTATTGTTTAGCTTTGCCCCCAACCCCACAGGTAGATTTTTCATTACTTTCTACGGCCACCCGATGGATTCATTTTCATAATGTACTTCAGCGGTTCCTCCTCCATACAGAAGTATTCGTGCCGGAGCCAGGCGTCGGTCATATCGGTATTGTGTCTGCTCAGGAAGTGCTCGTTTTGCCCGGTAATGAGCATCATGTAGGCTTTGGGTTGCGGGTCGAAGCGCACAATGATCCTGGGCGCGGAAGCGAGATCCGCTACAAAAGGCGGGGCGACCTCGGGGAACCGGGCGCGATTGTTTGTCTCGCCGTCACCCTCAAAAGGGATAGGCCCGTAGTTGACGAGGGGACGGAAAAGCGCGGATTTCCCGAGCACATGATCGAAACGGATAACATGAATTTTCCCCCACTCCCAGCTTGATGGGTCTGCATTCTTAAAATGCGTTTCCAGGAGGGAGCATGTCTCCCTGAAGGCCCGCGTGGCTATGTCCGAAACGCTTTCCGCGGCAGGAGTCTTCACATCGTCGAAAAAACTGTCTTCCTTTTCAACCATATCAAGAAATCGTTCCATGCTGATGTATCGTTCTCCGATGTATTCGGTTGCAAGTTCATCCCCCAGCTCATCGGCAAACGTATTAAAGGCAAAGCGAACATAAAAGGTGTTATAGATCGAAGCTTCCGCCGAATCGACACGGTTTTCTCCGTTCCAGGCCAGCACCATATCATAGGCTTTTTTCAAGTGACCTTCCTCTATCCCGACTTTCACATGTTTCTTGATCAAGTCAGCGATTTTTTGCGCGAGCACCGTATGCGTATCCGTCTGAACTTTCTTGAGATATTCAACGTTTATATTGCGTTTATCCCTCAGCATCCTGGCGATGTTTTCATAACGGTAACCTGGTGCGTAGGTTCCGTTCAGTTCGTATGGATCATCCTTTATATTCTTGTTATTGGCGGTGGCAATAAATCCCCGCGGCGGGTTTTTCAAAAGCGGGTACCTCTCGTCGGGCACGTTGCCCTTCCAGTTTCGGCGCGTGCGCTCTCCGTCGCTTATCAGGTTGCCCGTACCTTTTACGCGCAGGGGCAGGGAACCGATCACCCTAAACGCGATATTGCCCTTGTCATCGGCGTAAGCCATATTCTGCGGAGATATCCTGACCCGGCTGGCGCCCTTCATAAATTCCTTGTAGGTTTTTGCCGAGTTCATCAGGAAAAAACCCTGGAAATCGATGGAATCGAATCCCGCCCAATCGAGGCTCACATCAAAGCCCAGGTCCTTGAAGACTTCCGTCAGCACGGGCTTATCGCCCACGTAATAAATGCTTCGGGTCACTGGAGCTTTTCCCTTAATCCCGAACACCTCCTTTTTCTCCGTCAGCGGGATGTCCCTACCTCTGAACCGGTAGGTCTTTGTGTCCCAGTTTATCTTCTCCATGAAAAGATCGACCATGTCCGCGCCCTGATTTGTAAGGCCCCACGCGCAATTCCGGTTGTATCCCGAGACGATGAAAGGAAGCCCGACCACCTGGGCGCCGGTCGCTTCAAAATCCCCGGCCCGCACCCTGATCAGATAGAAATCGTTAGGGAGCTTGGACTGGTGTACCTGCATGTCACTACAAAGAATCGTGCCCCCATGTGCCGTCATCTTCGGCGCGATAGCCCAGTTGTTGGACGCCGATCGACCTCCCAGTAGCCAATCGAACTCTTTGACTATCGCCGCGATCTTGCTTTCATCCATCCTGGACGCAGCGGTATCGTTGATGATGGTGGGTGTCCCGGGCGGGATAAAGCTCAGCAGCCTCATGCCCCTTTCGTTGCCGACCTTTTGCAGGATTCTATGATAAAGAAGCTCGTGTTTCATGTTGTAGGCAAGGCTCCAGCTCATCATTATTCCCACAAGAACCGAGTCGGATATCTCCCATCTCTCTTTCTTCATGCCCAGCAATTTCATGTACACATGAGAACCATTCATGTCAAGGTAGTGATTGACGCCGTCGACATAACGCTGATAAAGAGCTTTAAACTGGGGATCGAGCTTCGTCACATATTCCTTTGCCCTGCCGTTAAAATTGACGCTGCGAAGGAAAATGTCCTTGCTCAGGGCATCCTCGCCTGCAAACTCTGAGATACGCCCCTGCCCGACCCTTCGGGTAAATTCCATCTGGAACATCCGGTCCTGGGCGTTCACATAACCCCACGCGAAGAACAGGTCTTCGATGGTATTTGCAGTAACGGTGGGAATGGCGAATCGGTTACGCTCCACCCTGACGGCAGCGGAAAGGCCGGGAGCGGTGATATCGGATGAATAATTCGGAAGTCCTTTCCTGAGATAAAGATACACGCCGCCGATAGTGAACGCCAAAACGATCACGAAAACAAGAAGTATCTTTTTCATTTCTTCCTCCCGGATGGATGCGCTCAAAAGCAGTGTAGCAAGCCATTATGAAAAAAACAAATACTTTTTACCCCTCGTTATCATTAATAAAAATGGATCTCTCTTCAAATGGTTAAATTGTTATAAAATTTTATTCTTCCCGTAATGCTTTTTTGGAGATATATTAAACGCCATGGAAATAAAATCTCGGAATTGTTCTTGGGTAATTCTCCTCTCTATCCTGTTAATCTTGATAGGGTCGCTTAAAACCTTCGGTGCCCAACACCCCTGTTGTCCTGAAGACCCTGAACTCTTCTATCTTCTCTTCCCGAAGCCCTCCCAGAGGTTTCATTATCTGGTTCAATACAAGACATTCTTTTCGAATGTGCTGGGCAAGGAGAAAGGCTTCTTTATTATCCTTCCGGAAGATTTTTATCAGAATCCTAAGCTCAGATACCCGATCCTCTATCTTCTGCATGGTTATAATTTTCACCGGAGGGGGTGGAGCTGGAAAGCCCAGTCTCCAGAGGAGGCGAGGAGTATCCTGTGCCAGGTAAAAGAGGAAGAATATCACTGGCTCCTCCATGAAGATATCGCACTCATTGCCTATGCGATGATGGATTCAAAAAATCGAACCTATCGGGAATTGCAAAGGTCTCTGGAGGATCGTTTTGATGAGCTTTCAAGACATGGAGGTTTTATCAAGGGAGATTATAGTCCGAAAGAGATCGCCCTATCCATCGTCTCCCATAACCTTCATCCGGGAGGGAATCCGGATGATCCTTTTCATCCCATACAGAAGATGGTCATCATCCTCCCGGACGGAGACAATGGATTCTATACGGATGAGAATGAGGGGAAAAAGCTTTTTCCTGAAACAAAAGATCAGAGGGTTTGCGATTGCTTCAATTCAGAAGAATATCTGAATTATTCCCTCTTCCCTTTTCTCCGCATGAAACCAGGCGGGCTGGGGAAATACGAGTCCCATTTTCTTGAACTCCTGAGAAATATTGATGCCCAGTCCATATACCGGGAGAGGCTTTTTCCCTTAAGAGGCATCGGTGGCATGTCGATGGGGGGATTCGGAGCAATGAAACTGGGGTTAAAATATCCACACCTTTTCCAATCTATCAGCAGTCAGAGCGGCCTCTTGGATATTGGACTTCTCAGTGATAAATGGATGCTCAAGATGGTCCTGCCGGAATTTTTAGAGGTCTTCGGCCGTCTGGAGACCCGGAAACTCCCTCCCGGTTCATCTCTTGATTTGAAACATATTCAATCGAACAATCCCGTGAGCCTGTTGAAGCAGAAGGGAATTGACCAATTGCCCCACTCGGTCTACTTCGATTATGGCGAAAAGGAGGGGTATCCCTGGATTACGGAAGGAAATCAAAGTTTTGAGAAGGCCTTAAGTGAGAGAAGTCATCAAATACCTATTCAGCCCTTCAATGGGAATTCCGAACACAACTATCAATTCTGGCGGAGCCGCTCAGGCAATATCCTCCGGCATCACTCCGATGTCTTTCAGAGGATATTTTCCACTAAACCTCAACCTCGGCCTTAATGCTTATTGTTCCAAAAGCAGGCGGCTTAGCTTTTCCTTATCGATTCCCAAACGTTCCCATGCCTCTATGTAAATGGGTCTGCCCTTCTCATCATAAGGATCCACAAGCTCTTTTCTTAAAAAGACAGGAGAATTCCTGATATGGCAGTCTTTGCATCCTCTGGCACCAATAGCCAGGGAACCGGACCGCACATTGTGGTTGAGTGAAAAATCGATTGACTGGGCCTGGTCATGCTGAATTTTTTCAACCCCTCCTTTCTTATCCAGCCGGTAGAGAAGTCCTCCTTTGATCAAAACGGGTATGTTTGCAATGGGATTTCCGAAGCGATCTTTACTTCTCAATGCGATCAGAAAGGATTTGATCTCATCGAGGGAGTTGACCTCGGGGATTCCGTCTCCGTCATCATCCTTGAAGGGAGGTTTTTTCAACTCCCTGACCTTCCAGAGCGGAATGGGTCTGACCACATTGGTCTTCTCGTCCAGATCTCCCCAGTAGATGGCAATGGCAGGTTTAACAGGGATGATTTTCCCCTTGAATTCTCTGAGAGCAGGATACCAGATCTCCGGCCTTAGACCGACATGGGAGGGTTTTGGATTCAGAGGGTCAGGGGATAGAAATTTTGATGTCTCGTAAATCTGGGTATCTCCGCTTGTCTGATCATACACGAACTCTGCCGGCACGGAACGGTAAGGAAGATGGCAGGTCTGGCAGGCGATTCTCCTCATATGCTTGGGAGAGAACGGATGTCTATATCTCGGTGCCCTCCTGTCTTTTCTTTTGTAATGGCAGTCCTCACAGGAGTTCATGGTATGGTCGAGGTCATCCCTGACCGTTTGTTGAAGCGAATTCCCTTTACCAAAGTTATGTTCCTTGTCTCCGGGATGGCATGAGACACAATCCATGCCTTTGGCTTTGTGAATATCCGTCTCCAGACTCCAGTCATAGCCCCCTTTTTTTTCACCGTAGAGGGCGTGGCAGGACCAGCAATTTTCATCAGAGGGTCGCCTGACGATCTGTAGATGGAGATTCTCAAAATCGGCCACCTCTTTTTTGGTGTAATCGATATTCACCAGATCGGCTTTTAAATGACCGGCTTCATCCTGAGCGGGTTTGACCGTTGCCCATCCTGCTCCCACAGACGGTCCATATTTAAAAAACCTTCCTCTTAACGCGGTCCCGCGTTCTTTCCATTGATATCCCTTGAGGTGGCAGATGAGGCAGTCCGCCTCACTCACGCCACTGCGGTCCCAGGGAGCGCCGTTTTTTTCATTGCCCGCGCTGAAAGAGGTATAATCTCCATCAAGTATTGGATCATCTCCGGAGAGTTCGTAACCAAATTTTTTAATTTCATCATCATAGTAGAGATTCCCTTTACGGTCGAACTCAGCCCATCCTCCTCCGGGATGGCAGGCTCCACAGTTCTGGACAAAGAAAAAAGAGGATTTATCCATCTCCGAGAAATTCCGGTTTACTTTTCGAGTCAACTGACTCGAATCGGTGGAGACAAGTGAGTGCTTCCCAAATAATCCCGAAGAAAGGCTCCAGGGGTATTTGGGATCGTAAGTATCGCTGGCAACAATTTTCCCGCTTCCATCGGTTCGACCCTGTTGGAAGTGATAACCATTTGTAATGAAATTATAATCATGGCATGCACCGCAGGTCATTTTTGGGCTGTAAGGAATTTTGCTTTCCAGAGTAAGAGGATTTCCATCGAAACCCCTGAGAACAATCTTTTCATGCGATGGAGCCTGAGAGGAAATCGCGCGTGGGAAAAGAAGAAAAAGAGAGAAACTTACAAAAACGAAAAGGACCAAAGAACCTATGATTGATCTTTTCAGAATGGTTCACCTCTCTCTATACAGGACTGACGAACAGTATATTCTGAAAAGCTTTTTTCAGCAAGGGGGTATGCGTTGTTTGGGTTCTGCTTGCAGATATGATATGATTATTTCAAAGGTTGATCGACATGAAGAAGATTTTTCTGGACAAGAGGTTCTGGAGAGATTCACACGACAACTGGGTCAGTTTTGAGAGCGATCCGAAACTCCGGATCACCAAGGGGAATATCTATGGTCGATGTGTGCCCTGTATTGCCAACCTTTATCAGCAATTGCAAGAGGGCAAGGAAGAGATCGAGTTAAAAGAGGCTTACCATTGCTGGAAGGTGGTGGCTGTTTTGAAGGATAGAGAGGAATGTCTTGAGGTTTTAAGGGAATATGAAGAAAATTTTTTGGAGGACCACTTTGTGAAAGGGAAGTTTGGTTCCAGTCAACCGTCAAAATCTTCCAAGGTCCTGATGTTTCACACCGAAGACGAAGGGGAGAAAGACAGACTCTTTAAGGAGCTTGAAGACTGTGTGCGGAAAGTTAACCCAGAGGGAAAGGTCTTTTGTCAGAAGGCCTGCGCCAACCTCTATTATGAGCTATTGGGAGATTGGAAAGACTGGAAGGAAGTGGCCAAGATTAAGAACCCGGAGATCCGATCAGCATTGTTGGAGAGAATCAAAAAGTTATTGTATTGGGAAAAAGGAGAATAAAAGGTAAGTCATTTGTGTAATCTAAATGGAGGTCATTTCCACTTGCGCCAGTTCAAATCTGGTTGCCGTTGCAAGGGGCTGGCTGAAATGAGCAGTTAGGTACCCTTTTGATACTGTGAAGCATACCAGTCAATAACGCGCCTAATCATTCTTTGATAGGAAATCCGATGCTTTTGCGCCTCTTTCTTGAAAAATTCCACACTTGACTTATTCAAGGAAATCGTCACCTTAACGTTTTCCTCCTTTAAGACCAACTGATCGGGTGCCGGGAGAAAGTCTTTGACAACCATCAACTTACCCATTGGTTCTTCAGTATATTTTGTTTTGCTCTTCATAAATCTTCCCCCCTTTTCTCCAATACCCCGCACCATAAATACGGATGATGTTCTCCCGATAGGTGAATCGAACAGTCATTATGCCATCGCCGACACGACCAATACAGTAAAACCGTTCCTCCTCCGTACTATGGCTAACATCCTCAACGATGACACGACGGGGATCTAAAAAAGCGCGTTGCGCTATTGAAAATGAGACATTGTGTTTTTCTTGATTCTCCCTATCTTTTTCCTCGTCCCATTCGAAAAAAACCTTTTCCACATAAGAATTATACTACGATATGAAGGACATTGCAATATAAAGATATGGCTGGAGATATGGCAAAAAAAGATTAATCTACGCAAGGATCGAAATTCCAAAACATGGCACTCAAATTCGGAACGATACATCTCTATGAGTATTTGGGTGAGTTATATGGAGCCGCTAAAAAGGAAAATGAACACCCAGTAGAGAAAAAGAAAGACTCCCAACGCCACGCACGTAAGGGGTGTGAATAACACCTACTAATGTTTAATTTTGGGGGACTGGAAACTGAGCATTATCGGTAAAAATCTTGTTATTTCTGTAAAGGTTCTTTCTGCATCTTCGGTTATGCTTATATTAAAAACCTTTTTCCTTTAATGTTTTTTCTTTCTCAGTTTGTTTTTTAATCGAACTTCTTATATCCCCTATTTCTATGTCGTCCATAAGAAGCATTCCCGTGGGTGGGTTGTAAAGCATCGTTATTGATGTCTTTTTTCCCCTCCAGCCATAACTTTCATTCCCCAAATCTGTCCCCTTTCCAAATAGGTCAAACGCCGCTTCCTTAAGGTTTTTCCAGTTTTCCTTGCCTTCTGTTTCAATATACACCGCATAAAATATCTCAGGCTCAGCCCCGTATTTTCCAAATCCTGTCCAAAATTTATATTCTATTGTCTTAACCTGTGCTTTACCTATCTTCAATTCATCTTTGTTCCTCACGTAAACCCGTACATCTTTTTCTTCGCTGCGTACGTATTTCAAATTGTTTTTCAACTTGGAAATATCAGTTCCCCATTCAATACCTCTAAAACCACTTGGTTCTGACCGAAAACCACCAAGTCCTTGGCAAAAAGCCAAACTACTAATCAGAAAAAGGGACATAAAGATGACAACAATCCCAACTTTCCTCATAATCCCTCCATTTCAGGCCTCTGGACCTCATAGAGAGAGGTAGTGAAGTGATAAAAGTGATAGAAACTTGCTTTGGGATGAATTGAATCTATTAAAACGGAAGTTGAATGTCAAGATCAAAAATACCATCAAAAATACCATCGATGATTACTGATTCAAATCAAGCATGCTCCCCTAAAATGCCCGGTTGAGGACTTCAGGAAGAACTAGTTCGGATAGACATTGTAAATTGGGCGATATACCAACCCTTCGACTGCCCCCGAGCAGAAGAAAGTCACGCTCATGGTCAATCCATGCCTGAAGCAGGTGGGTTGAGCTTTCGAAAGAGCCTTCAGCCCGAGATCAGGGTGGGAGCTTACGCGGGCGGATTGACTTCTACATTCTATAAAATCTCCACTTCTAGATTATCTCCTGCTTTTATAGAAAGGGTTTCTTTGATATTCTGCGAGGCGATCAATTCCATTTTATTTTCGGGGTAACCCTCCACCAGGGGCAGGACGATGGCGGCTTTTAACTGGCCATTAATGAGGACTGGGTAACATCTGGCGCTACAAAAAGAGGGATCTTCAGGTGTGATTTCTATGCCTGTCTTTGCCTTAAGGTCTTTGAAAATTTGGAGAAATTCTGGATCAATGATTTCAAGATTCAGAGTTCCAGGATAGGGGTCGATAGAAAGCTTTTCTATGAACTGCCTTCTCACCCAGGGAATCTGGGTAAAATGACCTGCCTCCCTGAGCCCTTCGACAATTTTCCCCCGGATCCTAATGATTCAATCCTTTCTTTCTCAGAGTCTTTTTGATCCCGGCACTCCCCCAGCGGGCAAAGAGGTTATGCTCGATATGGAACAGATCGAGGACTTTCCCGACCGTATGATTAATCAAATCATCTATGGTTTTGGGATGGAAGTAGAAGGCAGGAATAGGTGGAAGAATGATCACCCCCGAGTCGGCGAGATTCATCATCAGGTTGAGATGACCTTTGTGAAGGGGTGTCTCCCGCACTGCAAGAACCAATTTTCTTCTTTCCTTAATCGTTACATCTGCCGCCCGGATGAGAAGATTCAAATTGAAAGAATTGGCAATAGCCGATAGGCTCTTGATGGAACAGGGCATAACCACCATTCCGTCGGTGTGGAAAGAACCACTCGCAATATCGGCTCCCACATCTTTGATATCGTAAACAACCTTTGCCAAAGAATTGAGTTGCCCTATCTTCCAATCGGTTTCCATCCGGATGGTCCTTTCAGC
>JASEHH010000269.1 GCA_030017685.1 Thermodesulfobacteriota bacterium
GTACCATGTCTCGACCCTCGACATTGCCAAGAGGCTGATCGATTACGGCTTTCATTCGCCAACGATCTACTTCCCGTTGGTTGTCAAGGGTGCGCTGATGATGGAGCCCACGGAGACGGAGGGCAAAGAGGGACTCGATCGATTTATTGAGACGATGATCGCCATTGCAAAAGAGACAGAAGAGAATCCGGAACTGCTTCGTCAGGCCCCCCGGAGGGTGAAGGTGAGAAGGCTCGATGAGGTCCTGGCGGCCAGAAAACCGAAATTGAGATGGACAAGGGATAAATCCCAATAACCAAATTCCCTGCCTGCGGCAGGCAGGCAAGCTCCAAATAAATTCCAATTACCCAATATCCAAGTAAAATGTATTTTAATCAATCTTTCTTCTGAGTTTTGGTCATTGGAATTTTGGTTATTATTTGGTTATTGGTGCTTGGATATTGGTGCTTTATTGAATTATTTTGCTATAATCAGGTAGCCGATGAGTAGAAGAGGATGGATAATAGATTTAGGCCTAATAGGTTATGGAAAGGCCTGGGATCTTCAGCATTTGCTCTGGTCGAAGAGGGTTGAAGATGGAGTGCCCGATCTCCTTCTCATCCTTGAGCATCCCCATGTGATCACCCTTGGGAGACGGGGCAATCGTTCGCATCTAAAGGTTTCACAGGAAGTGATGGACGCAATGAAGATTCCCGTCTTCCATGTGGAGCGGGGCGGAGATGTCACCTACCACGGTCCCGGGCAGATGGTCGCCTATCCCATCTTAAATTTGAAGGATTATGGGTATCGTCTCATTCGTTATGTTAGTCAGCTCGAAGAGGTGATCCTTTCCGTCCTAAGGGATTTTGGGATTGAAGGGAAAAAGGATTTATCCAATCGAGGGGTCTGGGCAGAAGATGACAAGATCGCCTCGATTGGTGTGGCGATTAAACGATGGGTCTCCTTTCATGGGATTTCCTTAAACTACGCAACAGACTTGAAATATTTTGAACTCATCAATCCCTGCGGCCTCGAAGGGGTGAAGATCACCTCCGTGGAGAAGATCCTTGGAAGAAACATTCCAAGGGATAAATTGGTTGAAAGGATTTGTTTCCATTTTAAAAAAACCTTTCAAAGAGATTGGGAAGAGAAAGGGTTAAAAGAAGTAATTCCAAATTGACCATTGAGCATTGACCATTTAACATTGAAAACTATGAACCCAAAGAGAATAGTCATCATCGGTGGAGGGCCGGGTGGTTATGTGGCTGCTATCCGGGCAGCCCAATTGGGAGCAAAGCCTATCCTGATCGAGAAAGATAGAATCGGTGGAACATGCCTCAATCGAGGGTGTATTCCAACGAAGGCCCTTCTGCACGATGCCGGAATCCTCCGTTCTCTAAGAAGCTCTCATATCTTCCAAACCCTTTCGGTGGAAGGTTCCGGACTTCTCGAATCAATGATGGAACGAAAGAAGAAAGTAGTTCAGGAGCTGGTAAAAGGTGTGGAGATATTGCTCGAATCGCATCGGGTAACGGTGAAAAAAGCGAGGGCCGATCTTCTCAGCCCCAATCAGGTGGTTCTTCTCGATGGAGAAGATGGGAAAGAAATCCTCGAAGCCGATGCGATCATTCTTGCTCCCGGTTCAACATCAAAGTCCATCCCCAGTATTACTCCTGACGGCAATCAGGTCATCACCAGTGATGAGGCGCTGGAGATGGCAAAGATTCCGCGGGAGATGGTGATCATCGGTGGAGGATACATCGGCGTTGAGTTTGCCACGCTCTTTAATACACTCGGTTCAAAAGTGACGATTGTAGAGATTCTGGAAAATATTCTTCCTGGCCTTGAGGGAGAATTAATCCGGAATCTTCGGAGGTTTTTGGAAAGGGACGGGGTCAAGATTTTAACTCAATC
>JASEHH010000270.1 GCA_030017685.1 Thermodesulfobacteriota bacterium
CCCTCCGATCTCCTCTCGAAAGCAGGGCCTGGATATAGGCCCACTTGGGAAGGTCGTTGATCATCTCGATGTTCTTTTCCCTTCTAACCCCATTGCGGAGGATCTTCAGCTTCCTCTTCAATTCACCTACTTCCTCAAAGGGGACCCATTGAAAGGGAGTGGCAGGCTTGGGTACGAACGGATTGACGCTCAGAATGAGCTTCCACCTTTTATTCTCACTTACACGGGAGGAGACAATTTGATGCTCAATCTTTTTCGAAAGGGAGAGGATCGCCTTCACCTCCTCATCGGTCTCGGAAGGAAGTCCGATGAGAAAATAGCTCTTGATCTGCGAAAGCCCATTCTCAAATAGTGTCCGGAGCGCTCTCAAAATCTCATCCTCTCCATAACCCTTCTTTAAAACATTCCGTAGCCTCTCCGTTCCTGCTTCCGGAGCAATGGCGGCGGCTCTGACTCCGCCTCTTCTCAAACAGTCGGCGAGGGAGGGCGTAATTGCATCGACCCTTAGTGAGGCAATCGAGACTCCTCCTCCATGGGTGAGGATACCCTCGCTTAGTGGAAGCAGAGATGGATAGTCGGAGATGGCGGTTCCGGCAAGACCGATCCGTTTTCCCTTTAAAATGGCTTCCCTGGAGAGTGATTCGAGCAAAGAGAGACTTCGATTTCGAAAAGGATGATAGACAAAACAGGCCGCACAGAACCTACACCCCCTCGGACAGCCTCTGTTCACTTCCACCACGGCCATCTCCTTAAACTCCGTATCCGGAGTGAAGAGACTCGATTGGGTCGGGAATCGATCGATTTTCGAAATCCATCTCCTCTTAACCTTCCTGGGCAGTCCTGCTTCAGAGTCAATCGTCTCTATCCTTCCATCTTCAGCATAAGTGACATGATAAAATTCCGGGACATAGATCCCCTCTACTCCTGCCAGCCTCCTCAATAAATCTTCCTTCCCCCTTCCTGAGTGACGGCAAACCTCCAGAAATTCGCCGATCACTTCCTCCGCTTCCCCGAGGACGAAGAGGTCGAAAAATTCGCTGAGGGGCTCCGGATTGAGAAAGACGGCCACGCCTCCTGCTATGATCAGCGGATCTTTCTCTCCGCGAAGGTGACGTTCCAACGGAATACGGGCTAAATCAAGGAGAGTGAGAATGTTGAGGAAGTCATTCTCAAAGGAGATGGAGAAGGCTAATAGGTCGAAGCCTGAAAGGGGTTTCTGGGATTCGAGTGAGAAAAGCGGGGTTTGCGTCCTCCGGTAGTCCTGGAGGTCTTCCATATCGGGAAGGAAGGCCCTCTCGCAGACGACGTCGTCTTCTGCGTTGAGCCTCTGATAGACGGCCTGGAATCCGAGATTCGACATCCCCACATGGTAGGAGTTCGGATAGAGAAGACATATCGAAATTCTTCCTCCCCAGGGTTTTCGGACGGCCCCCCTCTCTTTTTCGAGAATGGTCTTCGCCTTCTGAATGAGTTTCCGGGAAATCATCTTTGGTCAGTGGATAGTGGAATGTAGATAGTCGTAACTACACTATAACAAATTTCCACACGTTCATGGAATATTTCTTTTAACCACCTGCCACTTTCCACCTGCCACTTTCCAGCCTAGTCGGCCTGCTTCCTTAAAAAAGTTGGGATATCAAAACGGTCCTCATCCTCAATGGTGAAATCGGAGGGAGGATCCAATTTCAATTCATCGAATCGTTCGTTGGCTTTTACCCTTCTCATAAAAGCGGGGGTTTCCCGGTTCCCCTCCTTGACGCTGATGGAGAATGGAGGGATCTCTTTGCTACGGTCCTTGAAACCGGGAATATGAGAAAATCGTTTCAGTCCTGAGGGAACCGGCTTATCCACCCTTTTCTCTACGGCTTTTCCGAAGCCGGTGGCAA
>JASEHH010000271.1 GCA_030017685.1 Thermodesulfobacteriota bacterium
GCCACTTCCTCTATCACTGCTATCGTGGGCTTCGTCCATAAAAAAGGAAACATCTTCAATTCCGCTGCCCTTCTTCACCATGGGAAACTGATGGGTGTCTACTCCAAAACCTATCTTCCCAATTATGGGGTTTTTGACGAAGACCGCTATTTCCAGGCCGGCAAGGAGAATTTCATCTTCACCCTTAAATCAACCCCCATCGGCATGAGCATCTGTGAAGATCTCTGGTACCCTGGAGATCCCATTCGAACCCAGGCCCTCTACGGAGGAGCAGAGTTGATTGTTAATATCTCCTCTTCACCCTACCAGGCCGGTAAGACTGCCTTCCGTGAGAAGATGATCTCAACCCGGGCCTCTGACAATGTAGCAATCGTTGCCTACTGTAATCTTGTCGGAGGCCAGGACGAACTGGTTTTCGACGGAGGAAGCGTGACCTTTGATCAAAGAGGGGAGTTGATGGTCCGGGGGAAACAGTTTGAGGAGGATCTGGTTCTGGCGGATCTTGATATGGAAGCCGTCTTTCGAATGCGGCTTCATGATCCCAGGGTCAGAAGAGAGAGATTATCCGAAGAAGAGAAAGGTTTGAGGAAGATTGACCTATCCGGTAAAAACCATCCGACCCAAAAGAGGCCTTCCCTCCCCCGGCGGGATTCAAAATCCCTGGATCGCCTTTCTGAAACATATGCTGCATTGGTCCTTGGCACGGGAGACTATATCCGGAAAAATGGCTTTCAAAGAGTCCTGATCGGTTTGAGTGGGGGCATCGATTCCGCGTTAACCGCTTCCATCGCCGTAGATGCCCTGGGCAGGAAGGGAGTGGTCGGAGTGGCCATGCCCTCCCAATATTCTTCCAGGGAGTCCCTGGAGGATGCAAAACTCCTGGCAAATAATCTCGGCATTCAATTTCTCACTATTCCCATCACAGAAATCTTTCAGGCTTATCTTAAAACGCTTTCGGCCTCTTTCAAGAAGTTGAAGCCCGATGTCACGGAAGAAAATATTCAGGCCCGGATCCGGGGAAACATCCTGATGGCTCTCTCCAATAAGTTTGGGTGGCTTGTTTTGACAACCGGAAACAAAAGTGAGATGAGCGTGGGATACTGTACACTCTACGGAGATATGGCTGGAGGGTTTGCGGTTTTAAAAGATGTTCCGAAAACGTTGGTCTATGAACTGGCGAAATTCAAAAACAAGAAAGAAGGAAAGGCCGTCATTCCCAGAAATGTTTTTGTTAAAGCCCCTTCCGCCGAATTGAGGCCGAATCAGAAAGACGAGGATTCCTTGCCGCCCTACCCTGTCCTCGATCCCATTCTTCAGGCTTATGTCGAAGAGGATAAGGGAGTTGAAGAAATTTCAGAGATGGGATTTAAGGAGAGTATGATTAAAGAAGTGATTCGGATGGTGGATCGTAATGAGTATAAACGGAGGCAGAGCCCTCCGGGCGTAAAGATCACCCATCGCGCCCTTGGAAAAGACCGAAGACTCCCGGTCACCAACAAATATCGAAATTATTAGGTCCCTTTCCTCAAGATAGATCTATTATTCCACAGGCGTTTGGCTGAACGAGCGGTTATCTTGGACCACTGCCGATCTTCATTGTGTTCCGCTTTGGAGAGGGAAAGGTAGTACTCTTCTGTTTGGCGCTCAAGTTCTTTTTGAGCTTGGTCGCGCAACCATCGGCGCACCGCCTCCTCCACCAATTGGCTCCGGGAGCTTGCTTCTGGAGATTCGAGCAGTTTATCGATTTGATGAACCAGGTCATTGCTTAACGTGACCGTAATCTTAGCCTTTCGAGAACGGGGTGTATCGGTACGCATAAAGGCACTCCAGGGTCTGCGACAAAAATATGGGTAGATTTGACAATTCTTTTTATTTGGCCTAT
>JASEHH010000272.1 GCA_030017685.1 Thermodesulfobacteriota bacterium
AAAGCGGCTTAAAGTTTCAACTATCGATTTCAGAATTTTTATGCAACGTTAAGGTTTATCCTCTCCCATGACATCGGGGGAAATCTTATTTGCTATGGATACGGCTGCTGCTGCCCTCCGAGGAATATTTGCGGCGATTACTGACATTCTTTTCTTCTTTGCAAATTCAATCAGTGGCCGGTAATCCTCCAGATAGTTTGGCCAGGGACGGGACCGTTTCAGAAATGTTTTTTCGGACATTTCCCCTTTTAAATAAGCGTCGAGGATATCTTGAACATCAAGCTCAAACATCTCGAGGGCGAGGACGAGATTCGAATCCCGTTTCGCGAGCCCTTTGAGAATAGTTCGTTCTGCATTGCGTGAAACTGGGGAGCCATGTTCCTCTCCAATGAAGATGACATGATAATCCATGAGATTATCGAAAGAATCCTCCAAGTCATAAAGGAGTCCTTTCTTCATTAAGTACGGCATGTGAGCCTCCTACTTTATACAAATGTTGCAATATCAAACCCGGGCAGTGGTGCTTCCAAACCGTTGCAATTGCGGATTTTTCGAAAAGGTAGGGTTACGTAGGATTTCATTTTAGGTGAAGTCCCGGTTTTGTCTAAAAACGTATGTAGCCAACTTCCAAAGGTGCCGCCCTGCCTTCGCCGAAGCGGCTTCGCGCAGGCAGGTGCAAGGCTTTGGGAAAATACCCGCCGCATTGTGCGGCGACTTCCCGGCAAAGCCGCCCAGCACCCCTGCCCGGTTTCGATATTGTTTTTTTGGAACTGGCGAGAAAAATCCTTTTCATTAATCGCAACCGGGTGGTTTTGGCCAGTGGTCTGTGACGGCGGCTTCGATGTTCGGCGGCCGGCAGGAAAGCCAGGGAAGTTTTGTGAGGTTCATTGCCCTGAGGCCAATAGCACATTTATCCTCAACCGCGGTTATCATTAATATCCCTTTTTCCAGCTTCCATTTATATACCCCGAACATTTCATGACAGACAGGATCATTGGCAAGGGTCAATTGGTCTCCTGACACCACATAAGAGCCAATATCTTTCCATCCTGTAACGGTATGAAAAATCCTGAAGACACCCTTATCAAAGTTTAACTTCCATATGCCGCCCTCCGGCGCATAATCAGGGCAGCGCCTGCAAGGGACAGGATCAGTCTCTTTGGTCTCGAATTTCGTATAGGTGCCATCGATGGGGGTTGAGTTGGGTGGAGGAAGAGGCATCCTGAAAGGGAAGGGCGTCCTCTGGAGTAATTCAGACCAGATTTCAGCCGATGAAGGGTCGGCGGCTGAGGAGGTATTGGGAAAGGAGAAGGAGAAAATGAGTATGGCCGCCTGTATTTTCCAGACGAATCCCTTTCGATGAAAAGTCTGGACTCCCGCTTTCGCGGGAGTGACACCAGAGGGGTCATTGTTTTTGTTAACCTTTAACATCTCTTTCTTCTACTCTGAATGAAGGCATAACCCAGCAGGGCAATGGAGAAGGCAGAACAGATCCAGGCGAAGACATCGCCATAAAGCGTATAGAAAGTTTTTCCTTTTGATAGGCTAATCGTTCCATTCATCGCCTCTTCAGTAAAAATTCCTCCCTGCTTAATAATCCTTCCCACAGGATCAATAAAGGCGCTAATCCCTGTGTTGGCCGATCTGGCAATATAAACCCTGTTTTCTATTGCCCTGAACGTGGCGATGGTAAGATGCTGACGAGGCGCAGAGGTTCTTCCAAACCAGGCGTCGTTGGTGATCGTAACGAGAAAATCCGCTCCTTCTTTGACAAACCGGCGGCAGAGGTCTGGAAAGATGATCTCAAAACAGATGAGAACACCGAATTTACCCTGAGGAAGGGTGAAGTTGAAGGTTTCTTTCCCGGATTTAAAGTTCC
>JASEHH010000024.1 GCA_030017685.1 Thermodesulfobacteriota bacterium
CACGTCCTATCGGTTGAAATAATGTGATGCCTCACCTTTTGAACGTTACCAAAAAATTAGGCCTCCTCTCTCTATGAGGAGACTATCTAATCATTTCCTCTCCCCCAGGGGAGAGGATGAAGGTGAGGGGGACATCTCTTATCATGCAAAATTCAAAAAGAGCAATTGAAGAGAGTTTTCCGATTGTAGAGATTAACCGCCTTGCCGTTCCCGAAAGGAATGCCTTCAAACCTATCTACCAGATGCACAAATGGTTTGCCCGAAGAGCTTCCTGTGTCTTCAGGGCGATCCTCCTCGGAGCCATGAAGCCTGCCGGGACCGACATCATGGGCGAGTTTTATAAAGATCACACCCATGATCCCGATACCAATGGGGTTAGAATCCTTGACCCTTTTATGGGGGGAGGCACGACAGTAGTTGAAGCGCTTCGTCTGGGATGCCACGTCACCGGTATCGATCTCAATCCCGTGGCATGGTTCATCGTAAAAACCGAAGTTGAACCTGTAAATATTGAAGATTTGAAAGCGGCCTTTAAGAGATTAGAGAAAAGACCTACCTCAACCGGAAAAACATTAAAGGAAGAACTCCTGACTCATTACAAGACCGAGTGCCCCTGCTGTGGAGCAGGAAAAGAGGAAGCCGATATAATCTATAACTTCTGGGTCAAATCAGCCATCTGCACGAATCCTACCTGCAGGAAACCAGTCCCATTATTTTCGGATTACATCATTGCCATGAAATCACCCACTGTTCGTTACCTTCCAGATTACAAATGTAATTCCTGCAGCAAGGAATTCGACCTCGATATAGGGAGAGCATCACTCATCTCTGAAGAATCCCTGATGGTCAACAACCCCAGGGATTCGTCCGGTGACCTAAGAAGCAATAAACGATGGGCTCCTTATAATCCGATTGAGAAAAATGTAAAGTGCCCATGGTGTTCTAAGACAATCATGGTGGGAACAGTCAATACCGTTAAAAAGGAAAAGAAGAAAGTACCGTTGGCAGTCCTTTTCTGTCCCCATTGCAGCTCCGTATGGCAATACCGGGGAACACTTCCGGATGAAGTCACCTGCCCGGTATGTTCAAAGAGCTATCTGCCTCATAAAGGAAACATCTCTGAAAAAGGAAGCTTTATCTGCCCTTCCTGTGGGATTAAGGACAAGGTTATCAATTCCATTCGGAAACTTCCCGGAGACCAACTCCTTCCAACCACACCCTATGCCATTGAGGGGTATTGCCTTGAATGTGCGGGAGATGGAGGTTTTGAGGAAACTGACCTTTTAGGGAATTCGAAGAATAGAAAGCAGGAAGTTACCCATATTTGTAATGTCAAAGACAATAATGGGAAGTTTTTCAAGAAGATTACCCCATCTGACTTAAAGAGGTATCAGGATGCTGAAAAGAGATGGGAAAAGGAGAAAAGGGATCTTCCATACCCCAAAAGTGAAATACCAATTGGGGAAAAAACTAAATCGGGGTTAATTGCTCATCATTATAAATACTGGCATCAGATGTTTAACCCAAGGCAGTTGCTGGCCCTATCGACATTGCTTAAAGGAATTATGGCCGAACCCAATGGAACGCTAAAGGAGATGTTGTTATGTGCGTTTTCTGACTGCGTCGGAAGAAACAACCAATTCTGTCGGTACTTCAACGATAGAAACACTATTCAGGAAATATTCTCCCGTCATGATTATCAGCCAAAAATAACTATCACAGAAGGCAATATTTTCGGAGACGAATCAATACGTGGCACATATCCACAGATGTTCGGAAGATTGCTAGAAGGCAAGAAATTCAACGATAATGCCTTTGACTGGTATCGGGTTAATCCAGGGAGGCCAAAAGAAAGCTATAAGGATACAAAAGTTGATGGGAAGCAAGCAATTTTGAGATGCGGTAATTCTACAATTGCCCTTTCTTTCAATTCAAATGAGTTGAACCACGTGATAACCGATCCTCCTTATGCTGGCAATGTCAATTACTCCGAACTTGCTGATTTTTTCTATGTCTGGCTGCGATTAACTCTTTCTAAAAAATATCCTTGCTTTGCTCCTGAGATCACCCCCAAAGCAGAAGAGATCATCGAAAATCCTACCCGTGGCAAAACAGCCACAGATTATAAAAATGGACTTATTGAAGTATGGAAAAGATGCAATGAAAATCTCGCTGATGACGGATTGGTGGTTTTCACATTTCACCATTCCGAAGGAAGCGCCTGGGAATCACTACTTGAATCTTTATGCAATGCGGGCTTTGTAATCGAGGCCATTTATCCCATCCATAGCGAATCTGAAAGCTCACTGCATCTCATGGATAAACAGGCGATCTCATATGATCTCATCCATGTATGTAAGAAAAAGGTGAATCTCAGTGAGGAGAAAAAGCGATCCTGGGCAGGGGTACGTCAGGAGATACGCCAAAAAGCTCGGGAAGAGATCAAGGTGATAGAATCCGGACGATATGGAAAGGAAAAATTATCACCGCCAGACGTAAATATCATCTTAATAGGGAAATGCCTTGAGTTATACAGCAAGCATTATGGCCAGATTATCGATTACAAAGGGGACGTGGTCCCCCTCGAGGAAGCTTTGACTGCCATCCGCATGATGGTGGAGCAGATTGTATCTGCCCAGCGTCCACTCCCATCGGAATTAGAGCACATAGACCCAATCAGCTACGTCTACCTCACCTGCCTTTGCGACCGGAAAGAAATCCAGAGTGATGAGGTACACAAGACAACAAGGGGTATCATGGAGCCAGAGGTGCTAATTAAGGCAGGCGTGATTAGGAAAGGCCGAGCCAAGCGCGGAAGAACTTATGAGGTAAAGCTTCCGGACGAAAGATACAAAGAACTTCAAAAACTCTTTCTTAGCACAAGAAAGACCATTGATCAGAAGTTTCTCTTTCCGGAGATGGAAGAGGCCAAATTCGATAGAATACCCTTGGTCGATGCGCTTCATTATCTGATGGGCCTTGCCGGGGCCTCGGAGAATATCGTCCCGTGGTTGAATGAGTTCCGTCCAATCATTCCTCAGATTCGGGTTTCACTCGAATACATGAGAGAGAAAAACCCCACCTTTCGGGAGCCGATCAGCAAGGTGCTCAGTCTAATCGAGGTGTGAGATGCCTGGCTATAAGATATTTGAAGAGCGTTATCTAAATATTTACAAGGAGGACGGCATCGCTCCCAACGAAATCAAAATCGGTCTTCTCGACTTTCTTCGTGAGTTAAGAGGTGGAGCTGAAGGAATACCAAGATTATCTTCCTTTATGGTTGTCGGTATTGATGAGGTCTTGTATCTGGCAGAGGATCGGGAGAAGATCTCGCTTTCCATCCACAAAATCCTCCAATCAGCAGCAACGACCCTTGAGCGAAAGATGGTCGAGGTGCAGATTTCCTGTAAAGGGAAACTTTTTAAGGCTGATTCTTTCTGGTTAGAATACCGGATGGGAAAATACCCCATGGATATTATTTTTGGCACTCCAACCAGACTTGAAATCCGGGGACTTCCTGTCTTCGCCACAGGGTTCAATTTGTCAAGTTAACTCAAGACTTTGGGATACAGGATGGAGCTCAGGGAGCATACAAAAGTTAAGGTCAACTATCGGCCGGAACTTGGATCAGGAGAGGTGCTCCGGGTAGAGGAACGACATGGGGAATACCTGGTCGATGTCGTCTTTGAGAAAGACGGTAAGAGATTACTTGAGACTTTTCCCCAACATCTCCTGGAACCTATACCGAATCTCTTACAGCGATTTCAGAAAGGTGAGTCCGACGATCCTTTAGATTTTTTCTTAAAACAGTTAGCCTACCAGTTTCCCCTCGAAAATTCCGGCGGCAAACTCTCTAACAGCAGGACAGACCTTCTTCCCCATCAAATCCTATTGACGCATCAGGTTGTAAATGCGACGAGGCGAAAATTTCTGGTTGCGGATGAAGTTGGTCTTGGAAAGACCATTGAAGTGGGGATGATCATAAGGGAACTTTTATCACGAGGAGACGCAAGGCGGGTATTAATCGTTTGCCCTGCAGGTCTGATTGAAAACTGGCGAAACGAGATGAGAGACTGCTTCCGGATCTATTTTGACATCTTCGGCCAGGATTTCACCGATGCAAACCCTCTTTCCTGGGAACGGCATAACCTGGCGATCATTTCAATTGATACCATCAAAAAAATCCAGAGATTGGAAAAAATGGCCCCAGGGCCGGATTGGGATCTCATTGTTTTCGATGAGGCTCATCATCTCACAAGAAAAAAGTATGGGAAAAAGATCGATATCACTCAGAATTATCGGTTGGCGGAGAGATTAAAGGGAAAGACGAGAGATCTGCTATTTCTTACCGCTACACCTCATCAAGGGAATGCCTATCAGTTCTGGTCATTGATTCAACTCTTGGATGATCAACTCTTTGAAGCGCCCGAAGCCATGCAAGAGAATAGAGGTCTTTTAGGTCGGGTAATGTTCCGGAGAACCAAAAGAGAGGTGACGGATGCCCAGGGAAACCCAATCTTTATGCGGAGGCAGGTCACCACACAGAAATTCCAGCTTTCCATTCGGGAACAGAGATTCTACGACAAACTGACCGATTACCTCAAAGAAGGATACGATGCCGCAGGCTTCGGGCAGGATAAAACCACCAAGCAGCAACGGGCCGTGGGATTTGTCATGGCTACTTTCCAGAAGATCATGTCATCCAGCCCGAGGGCTATCAAGCAGGCCCTCCGACGGCGCTTGATTGCGCTTTATGCCAGAAAACAGATGGCCCTGGAAAGCGGCTTCCATGGAGGATTGACCAAGGCAGAGGTATCTTCAAAAATCGTGCAATATCAAGAATTAATGCGAAGCGTGGTTGTTGATCTGCTTTCATTCACCAGGGGCAGGATAGATTACATTGAGGCTGATGCCTACATTACAAGCTTAAAGCAGCGCCTGAAGAAAAGGCCGAAATTTGAGGAAGAAGTGACCCATTGGGCGCTGGATGCTACAGAGAAAGAAGACGAGGTCATCGAAGCTGAAGCCAATATCCCAAATGAGGGAGAAAAGGTAAAGGAACTGATCGACCTGGTAGACGACCGTGCGGATAGGAAATTTGATACGTTAATCCGTGCCATCGAACAGTTCCGACGGGAAAACCGGGACGAAAAGATGCTCATATTTACCCAATATCTTGAGACCCTGTATTTTCTCCAGAAGGAACTGGAAAAATATTACCCTCCTGAAAAAATAGCCATTCTCAAGGGAGGCCCCTTGGAGGATAAGATCGCATCCTGTGAATCCTTCTGGGATGAAAACGGTGCTCAATTTCTTCTATCGACCACAGCCGGAGGAGAGGGGATCAACCTCCAGGTCTGCCGTATTTTATTCAACTACGATTTGCCCTGGAATCCCATGGCAGTGGAACAGCGTATCGGCCGAATTCATCGATATGGCCAGACCGAGACAGCTCAGGTTTATAGCCTCGTAGCTGAAGGGACCATTGAAGAGAAGGTCTATGCGATTCTTGAAGAGAAACTTCTTGAAATCGCCCAGACCATTGGCAAGGTCGACTCTGTAACGGGTGAAGTGACTGAAGATTTTAGATCAGAGATCCTCGGATTTCTCGGCTCGTCAGCAAATTATCAAGACCTCTATAAGGAGGCGCTCGTCAATCGAGACTATAAACGAACCGAAAAAGAGATTTCTGAAGCGATCCTCAAAGCGAAGGAGGCAAGCGAGGCGTTGCGGCAACTAACCCAGGATCTCTTAACTTTTAATCTGGAACAATACAGAGAGCTTGAAGGGAAATTTACCCTGGATGATTTAAGGTGTTTTACGGAAAAGGCAATCCTGAGATTAGGAGGAAGTTTTATACCTTCAGGAGATCTGGTTCAGATTACAGTCCCCCCAGCATTGAAAAAATATCCGAATGTGGCTTCTAAATATGGAAATGTAACCTTTTCCCGGAAGATAGCAACCAGAAAGAAAAATGTTGACTTGCTTGGGATAGGTCATCCCCTTATGGATGCTTTGATTGATTATCTGAAAGGGGAAGGGATATCTGGAGAAGTATTGGATGTAAAATGTGATGGAGTTTCACCTTGTTTGGCAGCGCGATATCTATTTATGATCGATTTCGAAGATGGGACCAAAAGAGAACTCTACAAGAAATTTCTGCTCGATGGAGCCGAGCTCCCAGAGGACTTGGTTTTACTGCAAGACAGCATGTGTAAGAGTGAAACCCCTATTAACATCCTTTCGGATCTTGAAAGTAAAGTAGAGATGCTAATCAGAAATGAAGAAGCCAAAATCCGGTCCACTTATGATGGGGTTATCAACATTAGGAACAAGTGTGTTGGAATACAACTGATAAATTGATTGATGGGGTTATATTTGTGAACGATAACAGGGCATGCCTCACAGTACGAAACATGGTGTCTGGGTCTTTGCCTGAACTCCGAGACGTATTCAAGAAATGGTTTTCAATAATCGAAAAGTATTGCGAGAACCAATGTTGGGAAGATGTCCCATGGTGGTACAATGAAAGAGCCTCATTGAGTCTATTTGCGGCTGCCGTTTGGAATTCAGGTGGTATAGCTCTGGAAGAGTACTCAACCTCAAAGTCCCATAAAAAAGAACGCTGGTCAGGCAGGGGTGATCTGTATGTAAAAATAAAAAGAAAACAGTACGTGATTGAGGCAAAACAAGTTTGGTCACCGATGGGCGCTCGTGCTCGGAGACCAAATGGCAAAATTGAAGAGGCGCTATTTGATGCACGGCATGCAGCAGGAGAGACAAAATCCTGGGGCGCAAAAAGACTGGGACTCGTATTTGCAGTCCCATATCTTCCAAATTCAGAACAAGATAATTTGAAAGAGCGGATCAATTACTGGTTGGATTGTGTCAAATCAATTGAAGGAAGCAGCATGGCATGGATTTTCAGTGAAAAGGTAAGCGATTGGTTTCAATATAAAGGATATCTTTATCCAGGCGTGGCCCTTTTACTGCGCCCACTTCGTCAAGGATAAATAATATTCTTCTTTCGCGGATGAGTTTAGGAAACAAACACTTTCGAATTTCTTAATTCTTTGGCAACCTAGTGTAGTGTTTCAATAACAGCTTTACAATAACCCTGAAAATGTTATTCCCGCGAAAGCAGAGATTTTAAGGTGGCACATAATTTTACATTTCTTTTCTGGCGCATTAGACATATTCGAGACAATGGATTGACTCGCCGCATTTGTAGTAAAATAAAATATGGCGGTAATTTCTGGAGCCGAGTTTTTTGGTAGAACATGGAATACCCTAAAAATAGGCTTTTGGGAGTCATGTTTTTAAGAAAACCGCCATAATTAATTGGACACAATTGCGGCCTAATTCTCAGCTAAAATAGAAAGAGATGGCCTAAACGTAAAATAAACTGTACCTTTAAAATCTCTGCGAAAGCGGGAATCCAGACAGAAAAGACTGGATTCCGGATCAAGTCCGGAATGACAAAATTGTAAGGTCATTACTGTAACACTACACTAGAAGATACAGCGGGGTACGGATGGATGTTGAGGCACAAAACCCTGATGAGTTTGATCGTAACTGGTTGCGGGAACGTCGTCAAAGAACCCCTAGAAGAGTTAGGGATCGAGATCAAGATCAAGATTAGCGTAGAGTTACTTTAAGTCCGATGTTAACTCTTGAGTAGTCGCAATGGCTGAATTGGCAACTTTGAAAATTTCAAAATTTAGATCAATTGAGGGGGCTACAATTGTATTCCCGCCGGGAATGCCTGTAGTTCTGTTTGGGCAAAATAATGCAGGGAAATCCAACATCATAAGAGCTCTTAATATCATTATGGGCGAGCAGTACCCCAAATCAATAATATTGGACGAATCAGATTACTTTTTACGGAACCCTGATCAAATTGTCGAAATCTCAGCTTTTTTTAGAAGTCCGCTCTCGGGCCTTTACCAAGAGATCCATTGGATTCATCAGCGGGATCAAGACGAGCCGACATTATTTGAAGGTATAACAATATCTGGAGGGAAAAAATGGCCCAAAGGTGAGGATAGAGAAGACTGTATTGTTGTAACCATAGAGGCAGATCGGAACCTAAAATATCAATTGAGCTATTCTACTAAGTATACGATGCTTAGTAGACTGATGCATCGTTTTCATGATGTGCTTCATCGATATGAAAATGTTAAGGAGAGTCTAAAAGATTGTTTTGGAAAAACCAAGGAAGCTTTCGGTCAAGTCCCTGAGTTCCAAGAATTCTCTAGTGCTCTAAGAGAAGATATTTCTTGTGCCCTGCAATGTTGGTCATACAAATTAGACATCGATTTTGAGGCATACAATCCTTTAAATTTTCCATGCACTGCGAGTTCAAGCCAAAGAAGGAGAGGAAATAAGGGCCTTCGAAGAACTTGGAACAGGTGAACAGCAGATCTTAGCAATCTCTTTTGCCCATGCTTACGCAAAGGCTTTCAAAAGCGGTTTTATTTTGGCCATCGAAGAGCCTGAAGCGCATCTTCACCCTCTTGCACAAGCTTGGTTAGCTGAACGTATTAAGGGCATGTGTGAGGATGGACTCCAGTTTATTCTAAGTACACACAGCCCGTCTTTTCTGGATATTCTTTGTTTACCTGGAATGCATTTGGTTTATAAAGAGGAAAACATAACACAGGTTCGCCGGCATGACCCAAATAGTCTTGCCAAGCATTGTGTCCAAGGGGGGGGCGAATTCTAAGAAGTGTACAGAAGAGACCATTCTCCCCTTTTATGCTGCAAATAGCAGCGAGGAGATGTTAAAAGGATTCTTCGCACAAGCAGTGGTCTTTGTTGAAGGGCCTACAGAAGCTCTTGCTTTGCCGATTTATCTTAAGGCTTGTGGGTGCGATACAAAAGAAATGGGGATCGCTATAATTCCAACACATGGGAAAGGTAGTATTCCCAGATATATCAGGCTCTACGAAGCTTACAGTATTCCGACCTACGCAATATTTGATAATGATCCGGAGGATGATAGTGCCGGCAATAAAAGGAAAGAAATCATTGAAACTTGCGGAGACAAGTTCGAAGAATGGTTAGTAAATATAGAGGAAATTTATGTGGAGAACAAATTCGCCATTTTTGGCAAGGACTTTGAGAAGTTTCTTCGGAGGCAATTTGAGGAGCTTGGGTATAAGGAAAATGAAAATACAATAAGCGAGAAGTTCGGCCCCGCCAAACCGCTCGTGGCAAGAGAAGTTGCGTCCTTGCTTGTTCAAGGCGGAACCGATCACGAGAGCTGGCAGCCGATTAAGGACCTCGCTTCAAAGATTGCTGCTCTGCTTAAGAAAGAAGAAACGGAGGAAATTCCCTTCTGATACAACAAACAATCTGAAATTATCATTTGAAGATGTTTACAGTTTAGATTTCCCCGGCGAAACCTTCCGCGTCCTGAAGGAAAAAGAGGAAAAGCAATACGGCGAATACCGCACCCGCCGCCTGGTTTTGGAAGCGTGGGATAATTATTGGGGCAATGCATAAATCTAACGGTGCTCGATAGAACTGCTGTGAAGGAAGAATTGCGTCAGCGCCCAAGCGCTCCCTAAAATTCTCAAACCTCTCTTTGAGGGAGAGGTCCCTGAGGACATCTTTGTTCCCTGGAAGCCGATTGAGAAACAACCAATTGGCTGGAACTCAGATCTTAATGACGGACTCCGCATAGAAATGGGTAAGATATTAATTATGTTGATAAATACGTAGGAATTCTGTAAACTGCAAAAAGCGACAGATTGCGGTACTTTTTGCAACCGGAAGATTCAATAACTTTTAGCCTGTTGATTTAAAGGTGATGGGTGTGAGGTACAATATACTGGCCGATTTTGTTGCAGGTTTACAGAGCAAGGGGCGATATACATTTAGTCATTACCATTAGAATGATAAGGCCGAGGTGACGCTATGGCAGCGGCAGGCTGTGCTGATCAGGATGAGACGGTCAGAAGCGGCTGCCTTTTTTATTTCCCTCACCATATTCAATAAATCTTTGAACAAATATCCTCCAACTCCTAATCCCAGCTGCTTGCTCCGGATGACCTTCGATTCAAAAGGACCGCGTAAATCTTCGAGAATCTTATAAAGAGGTTTCCCCCGCTTCTCTCTTGTAACCGTGCAATGTCGGGGAGGCTCGGGGCAATCTTCCGGACAGAGGAAATCGGCCAGACTTGCGTAGAGGTCTCCTCCTTTGCCTCTCATGGGGTTAGGTAATCCTGTGAGGTTAGGGACCTTTCCCCTTTTTCCGCCCAACGGTTTCAATTGAGAGAGGATCAATTCGAAGGCGAGATGGAAAGGCACTGCAGGAATGATGTAATCAAATAGAGGTCTTTTTGACAGAGATCGGTTTAAAAATAGCCGCCCATCACAGAGGGCAGTTTCTACTGGAAGATGAGAGATTCTTTGAAGGGGCCCCTTTTTCTTATCGACCATTTTGATCTTTGAACGGGGATTTCTTTTAAGAAGCTTCTCGGCCGCGCCGCTCCCAAAATGGCCACATCCGATGATCAGATAGGAAGGAGGATTCATTGATTGAAGATCTCCTCTTTGAGGATACCCCTAACCTGGCATAGCCAGAACCAAAGAAGTTTTTGGGGTTTCAAAAATCCGAAATCCGAATATCGGGCGAAGCGTCCTCTTAGGACCAATCCGAAACAAATCCGAAATCCAAATGTCCAAATGACTCAAACAAAAAGGTCTTGATGTTTCGGATTTTGAACATTAGAAATTGTTTCGAATTTCGGATTTCGTGCTTCGGGTTTAGACCCCGCTCGATCACTAAAATTTTGTTGCCATTTCGCGCACAATTTCATTCATAAGGGACTAATAATAAAAAATTCTTTTAAAAGGATATAGAAGAATCGAGGAAAAAAGTCAAAGTAAAATCTTCTTTTCTCGATAGGCTTTGAGATATTCGAGGCAGTAAGAGTCCTGGTTGACAAGGATCCGGCTGGCATAGGTCGATGACACGAGGGCCTGATCCCGAACATCGATGAGGAGGGTGTCGAGACCGGCGGCAATGGCCATCGTCAAAAATGTTCGGTTGATCAATTTCCTTGCAGGGAGCCCCATGCTCACATTGCTCACCCCACAGGTGATGTGGGACTGAAGAAAATTCGATTGGATCGTTTTGATCGTCTCCAGAGCCACGAGGGCGGCATCGGGTTCCACGGCTACGGAGAGGACGAGGATGTCAAAAAAGATATAATCAGGAGGGATATCGGCTTGCACCAGATTCTGGTAAAGCCTTTTGGCTATGGCAACCCTCTCTTCAATCGTTTTTGGAATCCCGTGGTCGTCCATCAGGAGGACGACGGTTTTGCATTTTTTCTCAGTGACGAGTGGGAAGAGTTGATCCCATTTTTCTTTTTCACCGGATATGGAATTGAGGATGGGCGGTTCCGAATGGCGGTAGACCGAGAGGGCTGCCTTGAGGGCTTCAGGATTGGCGCTGTCGATCATCAGCGGAATAGGGACCTCTTTTTGAACGAGTTCCACCAACCAACAGAGATCATCAACCTCATTCCCACCCGCCACACCCGCATTGACGTCCAGAAAATGGGCTCCACATTCATACTGGATTTTCGCCAATTCCCTGAGGAAAGGCTCGTTTCGATCCAGGATGGCCTGCCCCACTTTTTGAATGGTGCCGTTAATCGACTCCCCAATCATTATCATATGTTTCCATCCCTTTAGGAGACTGTGTTACAAGTCCGTTCATGGTTCGACAGGCTCACCACGAACGGAACATGGTACATTAAAAATCAATTATTTGGCCGTTCGTCCTGAGCGTGTCGAAGGGAGAACGGCTAATTGCGACACAGTCTCTATTGCACCAGCAGGGACCTCACCACATCGACAGCCGAAGCAGCATCCGGAGCATATCCATCTGCGCCGATCTCTCCGGCAAACTTCTCTGTGAGAGGAGTGCCTCCAACAATCATTTTGACCTGATTTCTTAAGCCGGCCTTCTCAATCGCTTCAAGGGTTGTCTTCATTTCTCTCATCGTCGTTGTCAGCAGAGCAGATATCCCGACCACCCGGGGTTGATGGGTCTGAATGGCTTCGATAAATTTTGAAGCCGGGACATCAATTCCCAGGTCGATCACCTCAAACCCTCCGCCTTCGAGCATCATGATCACTAAATTCTTCCCAATATCGTGCAAGTCACCTTTCACGGTCCCGATGAGGACTTTTTCTTGGCTGGATGTTGTGGATTTGGAGAGAATGGGTTTGAGAATGGCCATCCCTGCGTGCATTGCCCGGGCGGCAATAAGCACTTCCGGGATATAAATCTCACCACTCTTGAATTTGGACCCCACTTGATCCATGGCATGGATAAGCCCATCTTTGAGGATCATCTCGGCCGTTTCTCCATTGTCCAAGGCCTCTTGAGTTAATTCCTTCACTTCATTCATCTTCCCCTGCGAGAGAGCTATGTGAAATTTCTCTTTGTTCACCATGATTGTCCTCCACCCATTTCTTTTAGTATGAAAACTACACCAAAATAGTCTATTATTTTTATATCATTTGTTTCTTGTTGAATCTTGCCTTTTTTTAGAAAAATTCTGCTATTTTCTCTTTGACAATACCTTTGGATATCAATTAAGTTAAATGGCTATATGAATAGACGGCCTCTTAAAAAACCCTTTCGATGGTTGGTGCTTGCCTGTGCTGTAATCGAAAAGGAGATTTGCCAATTTCAAAATGGTCAGGTAGAATTTAAATATTTTGATTACGGGTTACACCGCACTCCGGAAAATATGGCCAAGGCCCTTCAGTCAGAAATCGATCAAGCCGAAGAAGGGAATTACAAAGGTATTATAATAGGTTATGGCCTCTGTAGCAATGGGATTGTGGGCCTCCATTCCCGTAAACATCGCCTCGTCATTCCAAGAATCCACGACTGTATCACCCTATTTCTGGGATCTCCCGAAGCCTATCGAGTCCAATCTGCAGAAAATCCGGGGACATACTACTTGACCCCCGGATGGATTGAAAAAGGGCAAACCCCCCTCTCCAAGTTCAAATCCTACGCCCAGTCCTATGATGAGGAGACAGCCAAGTGAGTTCTCCATGAGGAGATGAAACATTATACCCGTATTGCTCTCATTGATACTGGGGTTTATCCGATGGAACTCTATCGTGCAGTGGCCAAGGAAAATGCTGATTTTCTTGGGGTCACCTATGAGGAACTCCAGGGGGCCCCTCAGTTATTTAGAGAATTGATCTGCGGCCCCCGGGAGGGAAACTTCCTCATATTAGAAAAGGGGCAATCCGTGCAGCAGGAGATGTTTCTCAACCTTTAATCTTCTTCACCTGTTTTTGAAGGAAAGCCGAGAGGAACAAATGGCAAGCATATGAGGCAGGTTAACAAAAATAGAATAACATTAGATGGGCCGAGAGGAGTCGATTCGTTCCCTCCTGGACAGGAAATCGATCAGGGACTTGAGAACCTATCACAGGCCGTATTGATGCGAGAATGCAGGCTGGTAAAGGAATTGACCGAGAGGATGGTGATCGAAGGGATTGAAAATTTTAAGGATTCTCAATCAGGGGTGGATTTCGGGTATGCTTGCTGCCAGCGAACGGTTCATACGAGGAGAGTTTTATGTTCCGGAACTGCTCATGTCATCAAGAGCCCTCAAAATCGGGTTGAGTATTTTGAGGCCCTATCTGGACCGTTCAAGTGCTCGAAAAATTGATGGATGGAATTTACGAAACCAGACACGCCAAAAATTATTAACGATTAAAGAGAGCCATGGATTTCATCGAAACCCATTACGATGAGCCTTTAACGGTTGAACAGATTGCCCGGGAGGTTTATCTCAGCGCTTCCCGTCTGAGTCATATTATCAAGGGCGAATTAGGAGTCACCCTGGGAAATTACATTTCAAAAGTGAGAATCGATAAAGCAAAGGGTCTTTTGAGGGAGAGAGAGTTACCCATATCGCAGATTGCTCTTGAGGTGGGATTTCCGGATCAGAGTTATTTCACAAAGGTTTTTAAAAAAGTTGAGAATTGCACGCCAAAAGTTTTTCGACAGAACGAACTCAGGTCGGCCTAAGTTTTATGTCGCAAATCCCCGTCCTCCCTCCCTTCGCTCCACAGTTTTTCGAGTTCAACATATTTTGGAGGGAAGGTGGCTTCCCAATTCATAAAGAAGGGAATGGGATAACGGACTCCTCCTTTATGGGTTCCCTGGAGTCCTGTGACGCTCTTATCGATTTGCATATGGGGAATGGCAAATGCCATTTCAAAGTCCTGAACCATTCCGAAGACCCGGTCGCCATTGCAGGGGAGAATGACCTGGCATTTTCCTGAATGCATCACACCGGCGGTATAATCGGCACAGTCATAACGGCCCATAAAACTGGAGGTAAGGGCGCCTCCTTCTTCCCAGAGAGCGGCATGGACGAGTCTCATCACCTGGGCCGAATCTCCATAGATGAGGATGACATCCGGCTCATAACTGGCACGGCCTACCGGTCCGATCAGGATATACCGGTAGCGGCCGTAATCGAATTTCGGAACAGTTGCTTCGATTCGCTTTCCCGCTTCTTTTGTGCCTGTGTACATCCCTTCGCAGAGATTTCCTTCTTTGTAGAAGGGCAGGTCCCTTTCAAAACCCAGGCTCATCTGGCTTAAAGGGCAGGAGAGATCTTCCTTGCCGAGAGCGAAAGACCATCCCGTCCTTCTGGCCATGCCCACGGCCTGACAGATGGAAAAACGCTTCTGAAAATCCTTTTTAGGTCTTCTCGTTTTCTCCGGAATCTCTCCTTCCGAAGCCAAGAGTTTGATCGCCAGAGGGAGCGTTGTCGGTTTGATATAGGTCTGAATCTCCTGTGCAAAGGCCTTAAGGTCAGGCATAAAAACCTCCCTTTAAGAGAATTCTCGTTTAAAATTAGTTCGTCGCCAATGGCCTCGGTTAAGAGTTCTGGAACAGAGATGGAGGCCCGTTTGGAATTAAAATGATCCAGGATATATCATTATAATGAAAAATGTGATAGGTCATCCAAGGCAATGAAATATAATTCTCCAGTTCCAATTCTTCGAAAAACCACACCCTGTTTGTGCAGCCTGTCCGCCAATTCTTCGCCAAAGATTCGTTGCAAATCTTTCGATACTGGAACTTCATTGAGTGATCTTTCAAGAAAGATGGAAGTTTGTTCAGAACTTATGGGAAGGTTTTCACCCAGGAGTATGCTTGGATCAAAAGGTTGAGTTCCACTGGCCTTCGCTAAATGGTTACCCACTTCCAGAAGATCATTTATGATTTCTCTCCTTACCCCAACTTCGTCTTTCTGTTTTAAACATTCCAGAATCGCTCGATGCGACTTCACCACTTTATGGTAAAATTCCCTCCCGAGGTTTAATTGGGACTTAATGTCATCCAGGATATTATCGATAAAGTCCATCACTAAGATCAGGATAGGATTTTCAGTCATCCTCGCTAAGTAACGATGAAATCCTATTTCTTTGGAAACAATGGTATGGGGAGCGACAGGATCCTCCGTAATCATGCTCTCCAATTTAACGATGTCCTCAGGCTGGATGCGCGAAGCGGCGATTTGGGCGACAGGTGGCTCGAGCAAATAGCGGATCATTGTAATATCCTTGATGGAAACCGTCTTGAAATGAAGAAAGTTCATGATGCCGTGGATCGTTGTCTTCATGTCCACTTCCGCAATAAATACACCACCGGCAATCCCCTTCCTGATCTCCACCAACCCCATGCCTTCGAGCACTCTCAACGCCTCTCGTAAGGTAGCTTTGCTGACACCAAACTCAGACATGAGTTCCTTCTCAGAGGCGACTTTATCCCCTGGTTTAAAGTGACCCGAAAGAATGGCATTTCGAATCTGTTCGATGATCTGATCGGATATCTTGTGGGTTCTATTGGCAGTCTGAAACAAGGGTGTATCTCACTTATTTTTGTTCTAAAAATTTGAGGAATCGGGGTAATCTTACCGAAAACTAATTGAGAATGTCAAGAAAAATATCATAAATATTATAATATATTTGTAGGCGCAGATTATTTAATAAATCTAAGTGGTTACGTTGATATTATTCTTAAGTCTTAAGAATATGTTTAATGGTGGACTACTCTATGAAAGTCTCGGATACAGGGGCAATGAGATCATTCTTGTTTGATTAGTTTCGCCATCGAATATTTCCTATTTGACACTTCTTTCGATATCTTCCCAGCGCTTGACATATTCCTTGTAGGCCTCCACATCCATTAGGCCCGCCAGATCATGAATATCCCTCATGCGGAGGCCGATCATCCATCCTTCCCCATAAGGCTGATGGTTGATCAGGGCGATTTGATCCATCAACTTTTCATTTTTTTTGACAATCGTTCCGCTGACAGGAGAATAGAGTTCAAAGGAAACTTTGGAGGTCTCGAGGATTCCAAACAGACCCAGTGATTCAATTTCTGAATTTTCCTCAAACAGGTCGATATTCAGCAGATTTCCTATCCAGGATTGGGCGAAATCGGTGATTCCAATGGTCGCCTCCTCACCATCAACCCTTACCCAGGTATGTTCTTTACTATATTTCAAATCTTTTGGAAAGATCATTCGATGTTTGTTTTCATTGAATGAAATGGATGAGAACATCTCGTTTTACCGCCAATCCGAGCTCTGCTTCTGCGGCCTTGATGATTCCGCAGGGCACAGGACAACTGGTATGGCGAATCACTCTCTTCGCCGCCTGGTAAACAATGTCTTCACCGAATGGAAAGCCCAGGATGTCCTGGACCGTGAGGTAAGTGATCATAGGGGCCATCTCATTAACCTGTTCGCAGTCTGTCTGGACTGTGATGTTTGCCCCTTTTGGTCCCACTTTCGTAGCTATCACAGTAACAAAAAAACCACAAGCCCCTGGATTGATCTCTAATTTCGTCATTTCTTGGTCATCTCCGTTTCCACCAGGCAACCGTCCACCATCCTGAATTCGATATCATGCCATCTTATCGGTAAACCTCCATGGCTTGTACACAGGATAGTACCCCCTTCTTCGCAGAATTCATTTAGCCACAAGGCTGCGATCTCCTGTTCTCTTCTGGACATGCGAGAGAAAGGTTCGTCAAGCAACAAGACGAGTGGAGCGGCAAATAGAAGTGAAATCAGCAAAAGTAGCTGCCTCTCAGATATGCGAAGATTAAAAGGGTCTGAATCCTTTCTATTATAAAGCTCTGAGGATTCAAGACATTTCTTTAAGTTATTCTCCCTACTTTTATCTGAGATTTGACCGACGATTTTGGATGGGAGAATGGATAATTCCCAAATTGTTGGGCATAAAACCTGAGGGTTTATGTCTTGGAAGAGCATCTGCATTATCCTCGCTCGCTCTTTTGTCAGCCAGCCCTTCACGTCTTTTCCGTTGAGCCAAATTTTTCCCTTTTGGGGCTGGAGAACTCCAGCTAGGATTTTGAGAAGGGTGCTTTTCCCGCTACCATTTTCACCAGTGATCGTAACCCAAGTGCCTTTCCGAATCTCCAGATTTACCCCATTTAGCGCTTTGGTATTGTCGGGGTAAACAAACTCAAGGCTCTCGGCTGTCAGTACGACACTTTCGGGCTGACTCTTGTTCCTACTTCTCTGAAGTGTTTCAGAATGGACGTCCCCATGAGGTCTAAATGGTTGAAGTTCGCCACCCTCCAATGAGAAGAGTCGATCGGCAAAATCCGCCTGTTCGCCTTCTGGAAGGAGAAGAACGACCAGATTGTTTCCCCCATGAGCGTATTTAATCAGTTTTTCCCGCAAGGATTGCCTATTCCTCATATCCAGTTGGGAAAATGGATTATCCAAAACCATTATTTTAGGCGATCTGGCCATGATAGAAGCAATTGCTAATCGTTGGCGTTCCCCACCAGAAAGCTCAAGGGGATGTTTTTCCTTCTTTTCAAGAAGTTGCCAACTCTGAAGCTCTCTTTCACTTTGTCCTGCGATCTCTTCGGCATCTTTGTTGAGAGACAAGCTCCCGAGGGTCATCTCATCCCAAACACTTGTGGTGAAGATGTGAAGATCGCTGTCCTCGAGAACACACCCCACAAGTTTGATCCGCTCTTCTGGAGTGAGCTGGTTGATAAGTTTTCCGTTTATCCGGATATCCCCTTCGAATACTCCAGCTTCAAAGAGAGGGATAAT
Organism: Thermodesulfobacteriota bacterium; assembly: GCA_030017685.1. GTDB lineage: Bacteria > Desulfobacterota > BSN033 > BSN033 > UBA1163 > RBG-16-49-23. The sequence goes on from JASEHH010000024.1 coordinate 18,171, forward strand.
GCCTGATATGAGTTTGGCCAATGTTGTTTTTCCACTGCCACATTCTCCTGAAACGACCACAACTTCACCGCATTTCCATCGGACAGAACCGCTTAACCTAAAAGCAGGCACCCTCATTGATGGGTAGGTGAAAGAGCAGTCTTCAAGTTCCAACATGATTTTAATTCCTGAGAAACCAAAGGATGATGAGAAGGTTGAACAATATGATCCCGATATCCAACCATGTCCAAGAAAGTTTTCTGGTCGTGATTGGCGTTATTGGCTTTCTGATCCCCCGTAGATAAAGGGTTTGATTAAGGCCATCCATCCGGACAAAGGCTGAGACCATAAAGGCCCAAAGAATATTTCTTAGTAAGGTGAACCCCTCTGGCAAAGAGGTCTTCCGGAAACCTACCCCCCTCCCTCGCAGTACTTCGATGATTCTCTCGAAATCGCTCACCAGCAAACCCACACTCCTAAAAATGAGTGCAAAGGTCCATAGGACAAGGCCAGGAAAACGGAGAGACTGAAAGAGCGCGATGAGTTCAGATTCCCGAACGTTTGCTAAGAAGAGTACAGTGGCCATTGCGCACACGAGATATCTAAGCGCCACGTCCATCATAGCAATGAAAGTTCCTGTGGTGACAAAATCCCCCCAGGGGTACTTCCAAAGCATTACTCCGGATGATATCTGACTGAAGAAAAAATATCCAATGGTGATAATGAACAAAAAGCCTGTCATGAGAGGCAGAATTAATCTCCAAGTTCTCAATTCCAATTTGGAAACCCAGGCCGACCCGATCATGAGGACCATTGTTGCTATGACAACCCCCCGGGAGACATAAAACGATATTAGATTCACCATGATCAAGGTGGACAACAAAGCGCAGGGGTTTATTTTTCGGAGAAGCGATCTCTCCGAAAAGTAAAAAAGCATTCCCTTGATTCGGAAATCCCCACCGCAGGAAGGACAGCCCATTTTTTATGCAGCCCTCAGTTTGTAGGCATTGCTTTTTCTTGCGTACGGGGTTAGATAACGGAGAACGAAAGGACTGATGGCTCCGGCCATTAAGAAAGTAATGATCAGATATTGAGCCCACAAGACCATGAAGCTCGTCCCGGGCCACAGGCGAAAATATGTCATCGTCCCAGCCCCCCAAAGGGAGGCGATGATTCCATTGATCAGGACACCGAAAGTGATGAAAACCAGCCAATCCTTCCAACCGTTGAGCAATGGGTCGCTTTTAAGAAGTTTGAATGCAAGGTAAGGGATCCCAGCCATGAATATATCGCCCGCCACTACCACAAGGGTGTAGTTGAGGGGAAATCCTTTCAATAATCCTCCGATGGCGCATCCAATGTAAGCCGATGCTACGCCAATTCCCCCAAACCAAATCCCGAAAGCGACCATGACTGGTACAGCAGGACAAAAGCCGATAGGGACACCTGGAATGATCGTCATAAAAAAAGCGGCAGAGGTACACAAGATAGCCATAACCGCGGTGCAGATACCTAAAACAACGACTTTGGAAATATCCATGAAACTTCTCCCTTCCTCCAAAAAAATTTCATCTGGAATATAATATTCTCAACAGAGGAATATTTCATTCCTCTGTTTTTTCTCTGATCGCCTGGATTAATTCCTCCGATGTAGGGATAAGGCTTTCGAACCGGAGCTCTCCATTAATGGCAATGGAGGGAAGGGATCTGGCATTAGATCTCTTGAACATATCGATTCCCTCTCGATTCCTTAAGCTCCACTCATGGTAATCGATCCTATCCTGGATCTCTTTTGGAAGGTCGGCTACTGCTGCCAGCATGTAGACGCAAGCAGCTCACTGTGCAAAATCGGTCACAAAGACATCCACCCGAACTTTTTCCATTAGGGCCCCTTTTAAAGAACGATACCGCTCACGATCGCATATCCAAACTTCTCAGAAAGAAGGCGCTCCGCCATCCGGTCCAATTCGCTTTCGTCCTTAGGTTCGTATACTCCCAATCGTATGGCATCCTTGAAAGCGTTCATGACTTCATGATAGAGGACCGGTAGTTCCTCCTTCCAGGGATCTTTGATGTCCGCCGTCAATTCATAACCCACGACATTCTTCAATCCCGCTTTTATGAAGATATCCATCGTCTCCTTCAGAGGTTGTGCACCCGCTAAGCAGCAAGCATAGAGGAGAGGAGTATGGAGTTCCTTGGGGATCTCGCCTTTGGTGATGACATCGGAGACTGCTACCTTCTTGCCCGACTTCACCCCATGGGCTATATTTTGAATCACCTGAACCTTATCTCGAAAAAGGCAGAGGGAACATTCGCTAATCGCAGCATCGAAAGAGCCTTTTGCAAAAGGCATTTTATGGACATCTCCCTTTTTGAAGGTAGCAAGATGGCGAAGCCCCAGATCCTTGGCCCTTTCAGTAGCGTGGGCTACCATTTTTTCGGAGAGATCGAACCCTACCACCTCAGCCTTAAATCTCATTGCCAGATAGAGTGCAGTCTCTCCGGAGCCCGAAGCCACATCCAATATTCGGGTTCCTTCTCGAACACCCGCCTCCATAGCCAGCTTCTCCGTGTAATCAATGCCGCCAGGATGAAAATTCTCAATCCCTTTGATGAGCCGATCTTCGTAGTATTTAACCGTAAACTCCTGGAGTTCTTCTGATCCGATCATATCTTTTTCCATCTGTTCGATCACTCCAAATGATCAACTGCAACAGCAGCAGGTTTTCTCCTCTTCAGCTTCGGGTTTTATTGCTGTCACACGAATGCTGGCAATCTTTCCATCTATCGCTTTGATCTCTTCTTGAGTGAGGGGGGTTTCAAAAACTGCTGAATCGGTCTCCTTAAACATAGCAATTTCATCATGGGTGTAAATGTGTTTCGATTCCACAGAGACACTGGAAAAGCCTGCAGCCCGAATTTTAGAGAGATAATCCTCCTCCTTTAAAGCACCTCCGATGCAACTTGTCCAGGCTTCTGGATTTTGACTGATAAATTTGGGAAGCTTGCTCTGAATGACGATATCTGAGACGGCGATCCGACCCTCCGGTTTGAGGACCCTGAAGATTTCCCGGAAGACAGCATCCTTGTCGGGAGAGAGGTTGATGACACAATTAGAGATGACGACATCGACGGAGTTGTCGGAAAGGGGAATTGCCTCCATTTCCCCCAACTTAAACTCCACATTGGTCAAACCCATCTTTCTTGCATTCTCCCAAGCCCGGTTGAGCATTTCCTCTGTCATATCCAAACCAATGACCCTTCCTTGAGGCCCGACCTTCCTGGCAGCCAGAAAGGCATCGATCCCGCCCCCCGAACCAAGGTCAAGGACTACCTCTCCAGGCTTTAAGTTGGCGATGGCTGTCGGGTTTCCACATCCCATGGACATGTCGGCTACTTCCTTAGAGAGACCCTCAATCTCTTCCTTGCTGTAAAGGGCTTCTACGTAAGCACGATTGGAAGCATCGTCACTGGGGCAACAACAACTTTTATTTATCTCAGCCAATTTGGAATACTTTTCCTTTACGACTTCTTTAATCGTTTCCTTTCCCACTGCCTTCTTTTTCATCCTATCCTCCTTTTCTTTGGAGTTCCTCGATCCGCCTGGCCACCTGCTCGGCCACCGCCCGAGCAAGGTCAGGTTCGAATTCCTCTCTCGTTCCCTTCATATCGAGATGAAGGGCTTTGATAATGTCTGGAATGACAAGAGCCCAGGCAACGGTGTGGCTATATTTCTCTGTTCCAATTTGGGCGCAACGCTTCTCACATCCATCCAAAGTAATTGTTGGAAAGCTTTGGGCAAAGGTCCTCTCCTGCTCATCCCCCGCAATGAAGAGAGGTAGACAGATGGTGGCTGTTTCTTCGGGTTTGAGTTCTTCCATAAGGATTCGAACCACGGCCCGGGTGAGAGTCCCTTCAGGGATTTCCTCTCCGCAGCAAGCGATGACTCCAATCCGTTTGGGGGTGGTCTTTTCATTCATCCTTATCCCCCATTCTGTCCATTACATGACAAATTTCATCAGCCAGAAGATGGACCAGGTATTTGCCTCCCTCCCCCAGATGGAGAACCGTCCCTAGGTCGAGGTCGTTGGGGTTGAGGTCCCTGTGTTTTCGAAAAAGATCCATGATCGTGAATGGTATGGAAGTCTTTTCAGCCATCCGTTCAATGTTCTTGTATGAGCATTTTTTTGCGCAACCATCCACGGAGATACAGGGACTTTCTTTCAGAAGGTCAATCGCCTCTTCATCTCCTTTGGTCAAAAGGCCGAGGCAGAGGGTTCGGGCTTTATCGGGCCGCCGACGTTCCACGACCTCATAAACCGCTTCACGGCAGATGGTTCCGTAGGCTTTGCCGATGCCGCTACAGGGGATAATTACAACGGGTTTTTTCATTTTCAAGCCATTAAGCCCCTTTACCGAAGCCTCTGGTGAATCGCTTCAACCAGTGTGTCGGAGTCGGGGATAGAGTCAAAGACAATTTCTTCATTCATCAAGATAGAAGGGACGTTGGGTTTTCGATCCAGTTTCTTCCTCACCTGTTTAAGTCTTTCGAGGCCTTCAGGCTTCGATATATCCATCATCGAATAGGTCAGTTGGTCCTTGAAAATAGGGGAGACCTCATCCAGAGCCTCCATGGCCAATTGGCAGAGGATTCAGTTCGGCCACCCCACAATTTCCACAACGACCTTAATTGCACCGTCACTCATTCTATCACCCCTAACTTTTGAAAGCTCCATAAATCTGCGAAGGTCTCCATCCCGACTTTTCAAATATTTGCTTCAGGGAATGCCCATCGCTTTCCATAATCCCTACAAATAAGCGAAAGTGGCATTCTCCTCCCTGTCATACCCCTCCAGAGGAGTGCCCAGCAGGTGGACGGTCAGGATTTCTCCAAAGAACCAGGTATGGGTTCCCAGCTCCGCTGTCTGTACCACCCGGCACTCGGTATTAACCGGGCACTCATCGATCAGGTAGCTGTTTACTTGGCTAGCGCGGACAGGTGTTAAGCCGGTCTCCTTGAATTTATTTACCTTTCGTCCGGAGTGGGTTCCGCAGTAGTCGATGGCTGGTCGCAGATCGGCTTTGGGGATGTTGACTACGAATTCCCCGTATTTTGTCATTAGCTCATGACTGTACTGGCCCCTGCCGATGCCAACGCCTAACATAGGCGGCTTGAAGGAGACGGGATGGACGAAGTGGATGGTGATGATGTTACGGTCACGTTCCCCGCCCACGGTGACCAGCACCACTGGGAATTTAGGAAACTGGTATATCCCTTGAAGAATGGGCACCTCTTGTTTCACGAGTGGAGTCTCTGCCTTCATGCATCCCTCTTTCGTATCCAAGGTGAATAATTCAACCTTGTTTCTGGCTGCGGAGGGAACTGTAAATCGTTCGGCACGTTGGAGATGTACCCCCTTTCAGTCCATTGGGATTTCCACAAGCCTCAGACTGGAGAAGCCTCTTTTGGTAAGAGATCGGGTTTAAAAAGTGATCTTGGAGACCTATGGAGCCTGATAGCTGAAGAGAAAAGATCCAGGCCCTTCCATAAGGGTCTTCCTGGAAGAGATGAGGATTGTCTGTCACTGCTCGGTTAATGCTGAGGATATTTCCAGCCAGAGGCGTTTCAATATATTTAACTTTGTTCGTTACAGCAAAGGCGATCGTATCCCCAGAGGAAACGGCTTGTCCTTCTTCGACCAGATATTCTACACTTACCACCTCTCCAGACAAAATAAGGCCAGCCTGAGTGAAACCGAAGACGAGTGCCTTTCCATCCTTCTCGGATCGAATCCAAAACTCAGGGCCTGGCAAGTAGAGTCGATCTTCAGGGATCTCTATCCGGTATCCATTAAATCCTTCCACCACAAGCATTGCGAGGTCGGCTCCTTAACTCCTCTCTCTTAATCCTGGATCTCCTTAAATTCAACGGTTAACTGATCTTCTTTAGCTTCCAAAATAGCATAAGAACCTTTTTTACTCACCATAGGTGTAATTTTCCCAACATCAACGAAATGGCGATTCGGAAGGGTTTTGTAAAAGGGATCATCCGTATTGTTAAAGACATAAAGATTAGCCCAGAACTGCCTCGAAAGAGTCTCAAAAGCCGGGTAGACATGCTCATTTCTCAGATAGTCACTCAGGTATATAATCGCATTGATGTCTGCTCCATATTTCCCATACTCTGAAAAACCGGGGATCTCTTCCATAGCTCCTCCATGGAAAGCAATCCCCTTCAACCTTCCCAGTTGAAATTCGAGAAGGGCTGGCAGTTGGGATAAGAATTCCTTACCCGGTTTGGAGATTTCCTTGTGCTGATTGAACTTATAATCGGAAGGGGCTTGCAAGACGATCACCTTCGCCTTGAATAGTAAGGAAACGATCTCTTCACGGAAGAAGGTTTCTCCCATGAGGCCTCCCAGGCAGATCAGCTTGTCGAGTTTTCCCTCGGAGAGTTGATCCAGAACAGCCTTCAAGGTCTGGAGATTTCCATAGATACCTGAAAAAATACCGATCCTTTCCCACTTTTCCTTCATTGTGAGAACGTTCATTTCAGCCGTTGGCAGTCCCTCCTTCTCCTCCAATTCGAGGGCCTTGGCGACCTGGTCAGGGCAAGAAGTCCCTTCCCGACAAGGAATGCCTTTGAGTAGAGGGATCAGTTCCGAAACCTTTTTCCCTTGAATTAGTTTGGAGACGAGATAAGAGTTGCCTCGGCATCCTCCTCCTAAAAAACTTAGCTCTTTGAGGATCCCGCCCTCGATATCCAAGTGAATTTCCTTGGGGCAGATCCCCTGGGGTTTAAACTGTTTCTTCATCTTGGCATTCCATCTCTTTTCCCTCTAAGACTCTTTCAATGGTCGTTCTCAGAAGTTGGGGGCCTGGAATTCTTTCAAAAGCCACTCGCTCGTTGATCAGAATGGAAGGAATGGGGGGATTCTTCCCCAGCTTCTGAGCAAGCTCCAGGTATCGGTTGGCACCTTCTCGCTCTTTCAGAAGCACCACGCGCCACTCTATGACCCCCTCAAATTCAGGAGCTATCTCCCGCACCGATTTGATGGCATACTCACAGGGGATACAATGGGGACCCTCTGAAATGACCTCAATAAGAATCTTTTCCTTTTGGCGTGTGATCATAGAAGCGCCTATTCCAGGAGAATAATGCTGTAGTGTTTAAAATGATCACCAGTATTCTGAGCTAATTTAGTTTCCTTTCCAATATGCTGCAAAGTTTGGAAGATGTCGATGGAGAAGGATTCCACTGAAGGTCGCTTCTCTTTCGGAAATAGACAATTCTCCGGGTAAGTACACTTTTTGCAAAGGGCACAAGATTCAGAAGTAAGGCCGAAAGCCTTGTGATAGCCGAGAAGAAAGAGCTCCCTTTCGATGGCGACTGTTCCTTTCCAAAACTGAACCTGCCTTCGCCGCTTCTTAGAATTGTTTTGGTAGAAATGTGGATGATCGACTTCCCCACTTAGTAGCAAGGCGGTTTTATACTCCCTCAAAATCTCCCTTGCCTCCCTCACAGTGACCGTGGCAGGAGGGCAACACCAGTTCGTATTATAGTGGTCGCATCCATAGCGACATTTAAGCCGCACCCACCGGGCCACCACAATTTGTGAGGTCTTTATAAAGTGAACCCCTTGGATACCATGGTGTTGGCATAGAGTAAAGATCCTTTCCTCTAAGGCCGGGTTTTCCAAGAATGGTTCGTTCCTGGGTAAGGATGACCAGGGTTTGTCATAAGACAGTGGAATTCTGTTCTCCATTAACATCTCAGCCCAGCTATGATTTGGGAATAGCATCCAGGATATGCTGGATATGGGGAAACTTATCCTTCATATGAGGAAAATGCATGGATTCCATAAACTCCCTTTGGAAGGTTGAGTCAACCGCGAGTTCCACATACTCCACTTGTCTGGCAATGAGATTGGCTTCGTCCCGTTTGCCCTTGTTCAGCAAGGCGATTCGCGCGCCGTCACCGGCGGCATTGCCCACCGCATAGACATTCTCCATTTCACAGTCCGGAAACATCCCGATGATCATGGCTGATTCCTTGTTGATGTAACTTCCAAAGGCACCTGCTAATATTACCTTGTCAAGTTTAGTAATCCCAAGCCTTTTCATCATCAGCTTGGCTCCCGAATAAAGAGCTCCCTTGGCAAGTTGGACGGCTCGGACGTCCTTAATGGACATGGTAATATCCCGGCCAATGGAAGTTTCATTGGCCCAGGCGATGACGAATTCAGCCATATCATTTTCTTTTCGGAGTCTGGGTGAATTGATATTCATGTTGATGTTGCCATTCTTAAAGATGACGCCCGTCCTGAACATTTCCGCAACGGCATCGATGATCCCGGAGCCGCAGATCCCTTTGGCTTCGGGATTTTCAATTTCTGTGCTCCATTCCTCCTTTCCGATCACTTTAAACGTGACTTCACGGGTCACCGGATCAATCTTTACCCTTTCGATGGCTCCAGGGGCAGCTCTCATACCGAATTTGATGTGAGCTCCTTCAAGAGCAGGGCCGGTGGCGCATGAGGATGAGATGAGTTTTTGACGGTTACCAAGAACCAGTTCTCCGTTTGTCCCGATATCGATGACCAGCTCCATGCTGTCCTGGTTATAAGGCTCTTCAGCGATGAGAACACCCACGTTGTCGGCGCCCACAAACCCTGCTTCAATGGGGAGAATATGGACATAGGCCCCCTCATAAATATTTAGCCTTAAATCCCTGGCCTTCACGTCAATCGAGTGGTGAAGGGTAGGGGGGAATGGGGCAACCCCAATATGCTCCGGGTAGATATTCATGAAGAGATGGTGCATGGCTGTATTGCCAACAATCGTCATCTCACAGATATCCTCTGGAGTAATCCCACCTGCGATGGATACACTCTGAATGAGTTTGTTGAGGCCTTCGATGATCGACCGATTCAGTTTTTCCAAACCGTCCTGATGCATCATGGCATAGGTGATACGAGACATCACGTCTTCCCCATAAGGAACTTGAGGGTTCATCATGGAGTCTACAGCTACAATTGACCCCGTAGTAAGGTCACAAAGGTAGGCGGCTACAGTTGTTGTTCCAATATCAATAGCTAAGCCGTAACCTTTTTCTACAAAGCCAGGTTCTATCTTAACCACTTCCTTTTCGTTCCAGATGGTGACCGTCACATTCCACTTGCCCTGCCTGATTCGGATGGGCATATCTCTTAGGACGAAGTAGTCAATAGTCAAATGGTCTAAGGCGTAAGTTTTTTTCAGTTCCTGGGTTAATCGTTCCCAATCTCCCATGGATTCATGTAGTGAAGGGGGGGGGAGTTCCACATAAAATTTTCTGATCGCCGAGTCCAGTTTGATTGCCCGTTCTGTGGCTGCCTTTCTGACCACCTGTTTCCCTGCACGGCTTTCTTCAGGAACGAAGACTAAGACGTCTCCGTTTATAGCTGTAACGCACCCTAAGCGGTAGCCATCGGCCTCTTCCTCGGTCTTGATGAATTTCAATTCTTCTTCAGTCAAGCCGAGAGGGGTCAAATGCTCCATCTTCGATTCAATTCCATAACGCTCGAAGAATCCTGCTTCAATCCTGACCTTACACTTTCCGCATTTTTTCTTCTCTCCGCAAACGGCCTCAATATCTGCACCTAATTCCCTTGAAGCTTCAAGAATGGTCTTCCCATCTTCAACTTCACCTCTTCGGCCTGAAGGCTGAAAAATTACCTTATGTTTCATCATCGATCCTCCTTATCATTTCGAATGATCTTCTTCTTTCTGATATTTGCTCCTTCTCTGAACTCTGGCTCCTGCTCCACAGTGGTCTGACTCTCCACGTATCAAGGCCTGCTTATACGCCTCAACGTCAAGGAATACCATTTTGGGGTCTATAGATTCTTTTGGGACCATATGGAAGAATGGGTTTTCATAGCAATTTGTTTCCAATATGGATACTTTTTCGCCTTTCAGATTTTCGTTGATCCGGGTGATCCGTCCAGAGATGGGTGCCTGAATGTTGAAAATAGCCTTATGGGTCTCCACAAAGAGGACATCATCCTCTTTCTCCAACAAGTCGCCAACTTCCGCCAGGTACTCAAGGTAGGTAAACCCGCTTACCAGAATGACGCCAGCGTGGGTGACGCCAAAGGCCAGTTCATCATCTTTTTCCAAAGGTCGAACCCACAGTTCCTGAGGAGTATAGTAAAGGAGGTCCTCACGGAGTTCGACCTTTTGTCCATAGAACCCTTCGAAGATCATCCTACGCTGCCCCCAGAAAGGATTCGAATAATTTCGACATGGTCTCCTGGCTCGAGAACCTTCTGTCCAAAATCTGATTTCAGGATTATCTTCCGGTTGCAAGCGACCCAATAAGGATCTGTCTCCTTTATCTCAAGTTCTTCTATGAGATCCTTGAAGGTCATCTTTTCTTTAATTTCAATCTGCCTCAGTGAATTTTCAAAAAGGACCTCGACAAAACCACCTATCATAACTGGATCTCTTTTTCTTCAAGTCCCGGCAATGAATTCATATCCTTGGGTCTGTAAACCCCTGGGGCTATTTTGATATACCCAAAAGCCTCCTCCACATCCACTTCATAATCGCAAAGGGTAAGCCCGACGGCGTTGATCTTCTGAAGAGTATAATGATAGTTAGGGTTCTCTCTCATTCCTTTAACAATCCTTACAGCCCTCCGGGCGACCTCTCTGGCCAGTCGTTGGCCTGAATCCTCCAAGACCTTTCTCGCTCTTCCAGGGAAGAGGCCTGTCTCACTTATAATCTCTGGGACGTAAATCCTGGCAGCCGGTTTGATCTTTAATAGATAGAAGAGGTTCGATCCACACTGGTGAGCACATCCATCCAAGATGATGGTTGGATAGGTTTCCACTAATTCAATCTCATCAGGCATTCCCCGAATGAGCCGATGCATGTCAAGAATTTCAACGTCTGATTTGAAGAGTTCTTCATCGAGTAAATAACCCGCCAATCGAGTCACACAAGAAACGTGTAACCCTATCCCCCCACAGGGGTAGACGGTAACCTTATAAACACTCATGTGATCCCCGGTACTCAATCCCAAAGAGGGGGCATGGATTTTGGCCGATAGATTGCTGGTTCCACCTGGACGTAGTCCAATAAATCAATTGCTTCGTCAGAGAATTCACAGAGGTTTTGGTTGAAGGCTTTTACTTTTCTTTTTTCAAAGCTGTAATATTGATCTTCCAGCATCCATTGAGCTGCTTTGGCTACACAACGAGCGACCTCTTGAGCCAATCTTTCCCCCACCAGGTCTAAAACCTGTCGATTTCTTCCCGGGATCAATCCCGTTTGGCTGACCACATCAGGAATATAGATTCTCGCCGCTGGTGGGATCCCAATTAAGGCCATCAGGCCGGAGCCACAACTCTCCTCGTGACAATCGATGACCACGGTGGGATTATTTTCCACCATGAGGATATCTTCCTCCACCCCTCTCAAAAAGGCAGGGACGCACATGAGCATCGTCTTTCCCGGAAGAAGATCCTCGTTCACGATGTAGGATGCGATCCGAGCAACGGTTGACTCGACCTTCTTCATTCCTCCACAAGGGAAGATGCAAATCCGCTTTACAGCCAACTGTACTCCGCCTCCTTTCAACCGACTGAAAGGGAATCAGGGAGTGGCCCCAAGCTGCTGTTTTGCATGCATCTCTCGGAGCCTCGATATCATTTTGATGGCTTCCTGAACAGCATTGCCAGCATTTTCCGCATAGCCATCGGCGCCGAAAATATCCGCAACCTCTTTGGTCAGTGGCGCTCCGCCCACCATGATGGCCACGTCCGGATTACGCTCCTTGATCATATGGATGACCTTCTTCATTCCCATCATGGTGGTCGTCATCATGGCCGATAAGGCAATAATATTGGAGTCAGTCCTGACCTGCTCTTCTGCGAACTTCTCTAAGGGCACATCAGCGCCCAGATCGTGGACGGTGAAACCAGCCACGTCGAACATCATCTTCACCAGGTTTTTTCCTATGTCATGGACGTCTCCCTGGACCACTCCAATGACAACCTGCCCCTTGACCGCTTCTTTCATCTCTTTAGCCTTGAGATGGGGGCGGAGAATATTGAGCCCTCCGTAAAGGGCATCGGCACACATCAGGATTTCAGGAACGAAGTACTCCTGTTTTTCGTAGAGTTGTCCCACGATCTCCATGCCGGCCGCCAGCCCGTTCATGATGGCATCAAAGGGGTCGAGTCCATCCTCAACCGCCTCATTAGACGCCACAATTACCTTTTCTTCGTCGTAATAAACAACCCCATCGCTCAGACGCTTTAAAATATCGTTTCTTTTTTCATCGTCTACCATTTTCATCCCCCCTTTTTCTTTTTTGATCCATATTCTCTGGTTGTTTCGACCATGGCCTTCATATTTTCCGCAGGAGTTCCGGGCCAGATATCGCATCCCGGCCAGATGGCGTCGACTCCGCCATCGATGGCCGCCCTCACCTCATTGGCCACATTTTCGGCGGTACCCTCCACCATCACCTTATAGGTGTTCAGGTTTCCTAATAGGAGATTTTTGGGCGGGGGACCGATCTTCTGCCTCGACATGGCGACATCGTTTTGGTGCTCCACACTGACAGCATCATATCCGCATTCGTGCATAAAATGGATGATTTCATTCGTTTTCCCACAGATGTGGAGGACGACAGGCGACCCAATCTCTTCCCTCATCTTAATCATGAATGGCTGGATCATCGATTTCCAGACTCTCGGGCTGAGGAGATCGACAGGCGTCCCCATCTCCCGCACAGTGATAAAGTCTGCGCCAGCCTTCTGGTAGAGTTTGGCTTCGGCAATGAGCAGATCCCTGAGGGGGGTAAGGAACTGGATCACCTCATTGGGCTTTTTGAATGTGTCCTTGAGGAGCTTAGTAAGGTCCGTCACCTGACCGGCCAGGGTAAAAGGCCCCAGTACCCAGGACCCCACAGCCACGTCGTTGCCGGTTTCTTTTTTCAAGATACGGATGGCCTCCATGACGACGGGAAAGCGACCTGCATTTTCAGGATCTGAGGGTAATTTGATGTCCTCAAAAGACTTGATAATCTTTTCTGGAATAGAAGGATAGAGGATGTCTTCGGTCTTGTAGTATTGAACTTTACTCCCCAGCGCTTCCGCGCATACATTGAAGTCAAAAGGGACGATGGCGCAGTCGTAACCAAAGAGTTCAGGAGTCGCTTTTGCAGCCAGAGCCATCTTCCTGGCATCCTGGTGGACCTCATTGAATTGCAGGCCGTACTTCTTCAAGCCGTCCATAACAATATTGCCCATGCCGCTGAAACAAGGGATGAAGTCCACCTCCTCATGGTTCAGTAGCTTAAGGACTTTCTCTCTCGAATTCAATCCATTTCCCCCCATAGAGGCAATACCTCCTTTCTTCTATTTTCGAGAACAGGCGGAGGACTCCCGCCCTCCGCCATGGCTCTCTTTTAAACCTCAATTGATTTCTGATATTCTTTCCAGAGGGCGTCCGCAAACTCCTTAGGCGCCCGCTTGGCCAATTCCTGTATCAACTCTTCGTAAGTGGGGATGATGCTCTCAAAGACCAGATCTTTATTAATGCAGATGGTGGGGAGCACCCGTCCCTTCAATTCTAAAAATTTTCCAATGCCCTCCTTCCCCTTGATGTTCCATTCTTTATATTCCATCATGTCCTGGATCTGTTTGGGAAGGGCAGACACCGCTTCCAGCATGTACTGGCAGGCGGCACATTGGTAACTGTCTAACGTCAGCACATCGACGACCAATTTATCAGCCATGTTCTTCCCTCCTTTCTTTAGAATTAGACCTCTGTGAGATGGCCCTTTCCGTCTCAGGTGAGGGATATAAAACCTTTGGGGACCGTTGTGGGATATTTTGCATAGAATTGTTCATACCACGCTTTTGCTTCAAGAGCCTTATCCACGTTCTCGACCGGAACGTCATAGGGCATGTCTCAGCCAGGGGCAAAAGTATAGCCTGTTAGTCCCCCTGCGGCCAGACTCACAATGGCATCCTCCTTGGGGTTCACGATTCCCAGGGAGAGGGCTAAAGTGAGTTTGAGGTTTCCTCCAAAGCCTTTGTTATACTTGACGGCTAAGTCTCTGACGTAGTTGAGGTTGAGTTGCTCGTCAATGGCAAACCCGTGGGTTCCTACCTGGCACACTTCTTCAAGGACCTTGGTGGCATCTCCACAAATGAAGAAGCTCGAAGTGAGACCCGCATCATGGATCACTTTAATCGCTTCCTGGCATGCCGGTGTGACAAACTCTCTAAAGGTTTGGGGTTTGATCTGGGACGCCACGGGGTCAACAATGGCAATGATTTCACATCCGATATCACGATAAATTCTTGCCGATTCAGCTCCCACCTTGCCAGCAAAATCGATGATCTCTTTAGCGAGGGGTCTGTTCTTGATGACATCGGTAAAGATCTTCACCCCACGGAGATGGGAAGCCAAAGTGAGAGGACCACACAAGAGGCCCATCAGAACCCAGTCACCCTTTTTGGCCATCACTTTCTTGCCAGCCTCTACGATGACGGGCCAACGACCATCCTTGGCCGTCGGGATCTTGAGATTTGCTTCTTTCAAGGACTTATCCTGCAAAGGATGGCTTACGACGGCCGGCGGGTTGTCTAAGACCCACTTTGCTTGACACCCCATGGAGATGGCCTCTACATTCAGATCAAAGATCAGAGGAACGCCATCTGCTTTGTACCGTTCGGCCGCGAACAAAACCCCTTTGGCAATGAGGTCGGGGTCTTGGAGATATTTGTCTGCCTTCTCCCCGATGAGATAGGCGGCGTGGACCCCTGCATAGGGAACCCAGGGGGCCGTTTCAGTTTTCTTTCCCCGATAGGCATCAATCAACAATTGTTTAGCCATTTAATTCCCTCCCTTCCTTGAATATTCCCTCGAAGAATTGACCTTTCTTCTCAGGGTTTGCTCTGCCCCACCACTCCTGACCCAGCCTCCTTCTCCTGGGAGTCTTTTTGGGTTTGGGCGGATTGTTGCTCCTCCTTCTTGTAACTTTTAAGAATTCGTTTAAACGGCGACTGTCACCACCCGGTAGCAGCGCAGGCAACGCTCGGATTCGGCTACCGCTTCCGGGGAAGAAAAGCCTTTCTCCACTTCCTCAAAGGAAGATTTCCTGGTTTCCGACGGCAATTTTGTCACTGGTTTCCGATCTCGAGGCTCAGAAACTTTTACGGTTTCATTCGGATCATAAATTTTTACTGTTTTAAAGAGTTGGTCAAAATAGTCGTCGTTCCCAGCTTCGAGAGGAGAACCGTTCAAGAGCCCGTCAATGGTGAAGGCCGCTTTCTTACCCATAGCCGTAGCTTCTATCAGGGATTGGGGACCCAAGACCGCATCTCCTCCGGCGAACAGGGTCGGATCATCCGTTTGCATGGTGAAGGGATTCACCTTCAAGGTGCCCCACTCGGAAAGGGTGCAGACACATTCAGGCCCTAAGCAAGCCCAGTCTGATTCCTGTCCCAATGCCGATATTACCCCATCAACCTCCATGAGAAACTCCGAGCCTTCGACAGGTATCGGATGGGGACGCCCGCTGGCATCGGGTTCGCCCAAAGTTACCTCAAGGCATTCGATGGCTTTTACCTTGCCGTTTTCCCCAATGATCCGCTTGGGGTTGGTCAAGGTCTGGATATGGATCCCTTCTGCCTCACAGTCTTTTATTTCATCCGGGTGGGCAGGCATTTCTTCTCTGCTTCGGCGATAGATTATGAAAGCCTCTTCGGCTCCTAATCTTCGAGCCGTTCGAACCGCATCGATGGCCACATTCCCGCCGCCAATCACAGCGATTCGTTTTCCCAAAGTGTTTTTTTTCCCCGATCTCACTTCTTTCAAGAAATCCAGCCCGGAATCAACCCCTTTTAGGTCTTCTCCTTCTATTCCCAGCTTTTTGCATTCATGGGCGCCGATAGATATAAAAATGTATTGGTATCCCTCCTTCCGGAGTTGCTCGGTGGTAATATCCCTACCTATTTCCAGACTGGTTTTGATTTCCCCCCCCAGTTTTTTAATCGCCTCGATCTCAGCCTGAACTATATCCTGGGGCAAACGATATTCAGGGATCCCAACCGCCATCATTCCGCCTGCTACAGGTTGTTTCTCAAAAACCGTAACCGGATGCCCTTTCCTGGCCAAGTGATAGGCACAGGTCAGACCGGCCGGACCAGCGCCAACAATGGCCACCTTGCCCGTCGTTTCCGAGGAAATAATGGGATAGGCCGGTTGTTTCCGGCTGGATAATTCCTGATCGGCCACAAAGCGCTTGAGCAAACGGATGGCAATGGGCTCATCCGCGTTGGCACGGAGGCAATGGTCCTCACAGGGATGATAGCAAACCCGGCCCACGACACCGGGCAGAGGCAAGTCCTCACGGATTACTTCCAGGGAATCTGCAAATTTGGCCTCTTTAATACGCTCAATATATCTGGGGATATCAAGGTGAATGGGGCAGGCATCCATGCATGGAGCGGTCAATTTGGAATAATACCTGCCAGCCGCCACCTGGCTCCTTTCACGGATAGCCCGTGAAAAGTCCTCGCTAAAATATTTCAGGGCATGAAGGAGGGGAACAGGGCCCTCCCTTCCGATGCTGCATTTTGAATACCCGATGATCGTTTTCGCCGCTGTTTGTAAAAACTCAGGATCATCTTCCCGGGCCTCTCCGTTAGTGAGATCCCTGAAGACTTCTAATATCTCCTTGAATCCGGTGTTGCAGTAATTACACTTATCACAGGTTTTGGTATGGTCGGATATCGCCTCAATATAAACCCGACAGAGATCGAGTATATTTACTTCCGCCGAACAGATAATGATGCCTCCCCAGCCCATCATGGCCTTGATCTCTTCCCCCGGTTTGAAATATTCCTGCAATGCTACCTGATCTACCGATGCAAAATCCTTTGATTCTTTTCCCCGGTTATCTATAATTTGGCCTTGCCATGAACTAAAAAGTACATCCTTCACGAATTCTTTTCCCCCATATACCAACTAACCCTGTATCTTCTTTAATTCACCGGCTTGATCCCAACGGACCCTGAGCTGTTCTGCAAAATCGTTATACAGCTTAAATAAAGGATGATTTGGCTCTTTGGGAAGCTGTTTCGTTTCATCAAAAGCCGCTGTAGCCAGAAAGGCATCGGCCATTGCTACCGCGGGCATGACCCGCGGGGCGCCGGCCATGGGCCCGGTAAAGACCAGATCGTGGTAGTAAAAGGCGGCCAGGGCTTCTAATGCGGCATCAATAGCGGCCCAGCCCTTAAAATCACCCTTCTCCTGGAAACGCTTAAATTCCATGTAAGAGCCGTTACTTGGCGCACCGGCTGTGGCAAAGCCCCACCTTTCCTTGATCATCCGGTTGGCAATCCCGCACAGGGCAGTCGCAGGTCCATTTAGCACCGAAGTATCCACAATAATGCTCTCAAACTTAGCTCCGACCTTTTCTAAGGCATTGATCAGTTTCTCAGCCCCTTTAATCCTGCCGGAAGGCATTTGATCGTTTACATCAAAGGCCACCAGGACGACATGCTTTACTCCGATATTTACAATTTCCTTGATCTCGGTTTCTATATTTTCCTCGAAGACAGTCAGACTATTATAGAACATGCGGTCGAGCAAACCCTTCTCCGCACAATAGGCCGCTCCCTGCAGTTTGGTTTCCATCCCGATGGCATCTATGCAAAAAGCCATTTTGCTGTTGGAGATTACAAAATCGATGTAGGCGTTAAATTTTTCTCCCGGGCTGGCTACGATGTCCGCCATAGGGATGGCCCCGGTTTCATCCCATAAGCGGTCACAGGTCTTAAGCATCTCTTCCGCCCGCTTTTCATTAAACCCCCTTCTGCGGCTGCCTTTATCAAACAGTTTGTCGCTTTCCTGAAATATGGAAAAGCAACAGATGGTGGGATATTCCCCTGGTTGACCCCCAAATTTAACCCCCCCAATTTCACATACCATTTGCTCTTTGGCAAAACGAAACATCACTCACCCTCCTTTCTCAAATTAGAGACCCCACCCTGTCCTTGGATGGATTTTTAATATTTTTGAAACTTCCCCAATTGAATGAATCGGGTCAATCCCCATTGAAAAGAGATCCTTTCTTTGAAAGGATACCCTCATAAGTTTAAGGATTAAGACAAAAGCGCTTGCCTAAAGCCCCTATCTGTTGGAATTTATTAATTTTTTAATTTTAAAGGGAAATAGAGAGAATGATATGATATAGATTTATATAAATTCATATAATATGTCAAGAAGAAAAGTTTCACATGAATTTGAAATCGTTTTGAAATTATTCACTCAGAATAGTTTCGATGCTGGACAATATGAGACCTTTTCTCTGTTTGGAAGCCTGGAAAAAGACGCATTCAGTGCATGAAATTCGATTAACGCATTGTCTACATTTGGTATTTATTTTTTCCCAACATGGTTTAGAGTGGTTAACATAGACTTGACATTGCTTAATCACTTCCTCAGGGCATCCCTTGACCATCCAGCAGGGAACCAGGGAGAGGATGTAGCTTAAACTCTTCAGGGTGAACCCATCCCCATGGACCAGTTTGGCAATGCAACTGATCCACTTTATATCATTATTAGAATAGAGGCGGCGATTGTTTTTGGGATCTCGGAACGGGTTGATTAAACCCAGCTTCTCGTATTTCATTAAAGTTCGAGAGTGAATTTTAAGCATTTTGGAGACAGAGGTAATAGAATAAATAGGTTCTTCTCCAGGAATGAGGGTCTTTGCTTTCTCTTTAATGATCTTAAGAAAAATATACATGGCTCGATTATAATAGATTGTTGCTAAGGCTGTCCATATAAGAGTATTTAATCACACACCCTATATTTTTAAAGAAAGGAGATTCCCATGGAAATGATCAAGTCAATAGGGCTTTTCATTTTGGCTGGCCTTACCAAAGCTAACACGATTGCTTATTTCTGCTAATCTATTTATAATAAGTTTTAAAAAGACTAAGGAACGCTCGAAGTAGAAATCCAATTCATCAGAGAAAATTTGAATAGAGGGATGTCACTATGGAAATGTTACAAGAGGTTAAGAATGCAGTGGCTGAATACTCTCCGGCGATGGTAGCTACCGTTGACAAAACTGACAAGCCGAATGTTTCAGCTAAAGGCTCTCTCCGAGTTATTGACGATGAACATCTGCTCTTTGCTGATATACGTTCACCCCGTACGATTGCCAATCTGAAAGAGAATCCCCAGGTAGCTGTTATCTGCCTTAATCCGACCACTCGCAAGGGGTGTCGAATCTGGGGGAAAGCACAGATAATGACCTCGGGAGATCTATTTGACCAGTTGACTAAGGAATATGCTGCAAGAAATATGAAAGTAAATCATGTTGTCAAAATTACTGTTGACGAGGCCGTCGCCTTCTGACGACTTAGGTTTAAAGATTACTCGGATAAATTTCCAATGCTTTCAAATTATCTTCTTCCGATCGAACCCAAGAGAAGGTCCGATTCCCTTAAAGGTGCCTTCCCGATACCTTTGCGTCATCTTTCAAATGCTACGATTCATATTGGTCGGTTTCGAGTCGCAACGACTGGAATTTCTAACGGGGGTTTACTTCTCAAGAAGAGACTTTAACTTGGTTAAACGTTCGGTTCTTTTTTTGGCCACCATTGTAAAAGATCTCGGAACATCTGCCATCAAGTGCTTGGACTGTTCCGCTGCAACTTGATAAAAATTAATGATCATTTCCTCCATTGCCAATGCCTCTTTCACGGCATTGGAATAACTATCGTCCTTCGGTAGGGTTCCTTTAATCTGAAAATCCTCTGGATTGAGATCAAAGGCGAAACAACCTTCGATGGCATCGGTGATCACGCCGTAGTAAGTTCGCTCAATCTGTTTAACATATTTTTCATTCTCTTTGGCAAAAGCAAGAAAAAGCTCTTTTTCCTGTTCATATCTGTTTGACAATTCCTGATAGAACTTGGCAGAATTATTTTCCAGTTCTTTTGAAAGGCTGATCGCCTCCGAACATGTACTGATTCCCATTAGAATTTACCTCCTCTATTCTCCCATAGTATCTATTATCCTAAAACCACCTTTGGATGACGACCTTGCTTTCCGTGAAGAAGCGAACTGCCTCCTGACCCTGGGTGTGCAAGATTCCGAAGAAGGAGTCCTTCATCCCGCTGAATGGGAAGAGGGCCACAGGAGCTACGATTCCAATGTTGATGCCGACATTGCCGCTCGTCACGTTGTATTGAAAATCCCTGGCGCTCCTACCATTCTGGGTAAAGATCGCATGGCCGTTCCCAAAGGGACTTGCATTGCATATCTGGACCGCTTCATCCAGGGTTTTGGCTCGGAAAACACCCATCACTGGGCCAAAGATTTCTTCACTCCCTATTCTCATGTCAGAGGTGACATTTTCAAAAATCGTCGGACCCACAAAACAGGTGTCAGGGCAGCCCCCCTCAACCTTGGGCTTCCTTCCATCGAGTCTCAGCCTGGCCCCTTCTTTGATGCCAATTTCGATGTAGCCCATGATGTTGTCCCTTTTCTCTTTATCCCGGACAGGCCCCATCTGGATGGATTCATCCAACCCATAACCCATCTTGATCCTGGAGGACATGTTTGTGACCTCTTCCATAAAACTGTTGTAGAATTTGTCGTCTTCGCCAACGATGAGAAGATTGGCGCCTGCCAGACATCTTTGACCTGCATTGCCGAAGAAGGAAGTCATCAAAGCGGGAACAGTGGCCTTGACGTTACAATCGGGCATGATGACCATGAAGTTTTTCGCACCGCACTGGGCAATGACCCTCTTTCCCGTCTCACCACATCTTTTGTAAATCACATCTTTTCCTATGGGGGTGGAGCCCACAAAGGTGATTCCCACGATATCTTTATGCTCCAACATGCCATCCACCACAGTTCTTCCGCCATTGACAACATTCCAAACGCCAGGCGGGAAACCAGCCTCCTCTGCCAATTCAGCAAGTCTCATCTGACTGAAAGGCACCTCGCTCGAAGGTTTGATCACAATACAGTTTCCTGTAGCCACCGCATAGGGGGCTGACCAGAGAGGAATCATAAACGGGAAATTAAAAGGGCCGATGATCCCAAAAACTCCCATTGGCGTTGGGATGACCCACTCATCAATCCCGCTCGCAACATCCTCTGAATAATAACCTTGCATCAATGTGGGAATACCGCAGGAGACCTCCACATTTTCGATTCCTCGCCTCGTTTCACCCCTGGATTCATCGATGGTTTTCCCATGCTCCATGGTCTGGATTCTGCTCAATTCCTCAAAATTTTCTTCAAGCAGATTTTTCATTCTGAAGAGAGTCCTCGATCTGGCAAGAGGGGTGGTCCTTCTCCAGTCCGGAAAAGCTTCTTTCGCCGCTTCCACGGCAGCATTGATCTCCGCTTTGGTCGAGATGGGGCATTTCCCCATCACCTTTCCTGTTGCAGGATTGACGACATCCACAATCTTCCCCTTCGAATCAACCCATTCCCCATTGATGTAATTCTTTACCTCTTTAATGCCTTTAATCGGTTCCTCCAAAAGTGCCATATTATAGAGCCTCCTTTCTTGTATTTTAAATTTTCTTTTCAATTTTTCTCGAATGAACTTGAATCATCACATAATCCATACCGCGGGATGGTTTCGCCGCCTTTAAATTTTTCAACAGTTTCTTTTTCGCAGGAAAGTTTATCTCCCGGTATCAATCTCTCTTCGAAGATGGCGCTTCGAATCTGTTCGTTGATATGTTCAGAGACCTTATTCTACTTAATCGAATTGAACATCAAGAATTTTGGTAAGATAGAATAAATGCGAATTATTTACATAAAAAACATTGTTTTGTCAAGGCAAAACATTATAAATATTATAATATTTTGTATTAAACAATTTGCCGCTCTGTATGTACTTAATAATTAAAGTAATTTGATTCAAAGATAAAAAGACTTAAAAAATATTTAATGGTTTTTTGGAAGTTCACAGAGCTCGATGAGGACGCCACTTGAGGATTTGGGGTGGATGAAGGCGACCATTGTGTTGTGGGCTCCGGGCCTGGGTTTTTGATCGATCAGGGTTGCTCCCTTATCAAGGTAAGCTTTGACCTCTGCCTCCACATCCTCCACCTCAAAACAGATGTGATGGATTCCCTGTCCTTTCGTTTCCAGGAATTTCACCAGCGGGGAATCCGGCTCAGCGGGTTGAACCAGTTCGATGTTCGACTCCCCGATTTTAAAGAAGCCCACTTTCGTCTTCTGGGCTGTTACCACTTCGACCCCTGAAAGGGTGAGGCCCATTACCTCCTGATAGAACCTGGCGGCCTCTTCAAGATTGTTCACAGCAATGGCAATGTGATTAATTTTCTTTAGCATTCTATCATCCTCCTAACCCGGCATAGCCGGAACCAAACAGGGTCTTTGTAGGTTTATCGACCCAA
>JASEHH010000107.1 GCA_030017685.1 Thermodesulfobacteriota bacterium
ATCGTAAAACTTCGAACTTTCATTTTTCCCCCCTTATTCGGATACTTTTCTACGTTCTTCTTCCCTCAGCTCCCTTCGCAAGAATTTCCCCACCTTCGATTTGGGTAACATATCCCGAAACTCGATATACTGAGGAACCTTGTAGGGCGCCAACCTTTCCTTACACCATTTGGTGAGTTCGAACCCGCTGATCCCTTTAATATCTTCCTTGAGGACAACAAAGGCCTTGATGCGCTCTCCCACCTTCTCGTCCGCGATGCCCACCACACTGGCTGCTATAACTGCGGGATGCTCCTGAAGCACTCTTTCGACCTCAGCCGCCGCAATCCGGTACCCTTTATGCTTGATCAAATCCACAGACCGGTCACGGAAGTAGAGCCAGTTGTTCTGGTCGATCTCCACAACATCCTTTGTGCGGTACCATATCTCCCCATCGACATTGATGAAACATTTTTCAGTTTCTTCGGGTTTATTCCAGTAGGCATTGACCGCGTAGGGCGAGGTGGCCAGCAGTTCTCCGGGTTCGCCTGCAGGGACGGGTTCCAATGTATCCGGGTCCACTAACCGAAACTTACTTCCAGGTGAAATTTTCCCTGCTGCACCCTCCGGAGGGATTCCATCCCTCGCATAGCTGAGAGAAATAGCCGCACAAAGCTCAGTGGCTCCATAGCCCTGATAAAGGGGAATGTCAAACTTCTTATACCACCGATTCGCAACCTCTGTGGGAAGAACATCGCCACCCGTGCCGCAATATTTAAGGGAACTTAGGTCGTAGTAGTCTATTCGGTCATGTTCCAGAATCATTCGATACATCGCTGGAACGGCAAACATGCGTGTCACCTTGTATCGTTGAATATGATTAAACATCGCATCGAGAACAACTCGAGGCATGACGATTAAAGGCTCGCCAGTGATCAGCAGCGGCGTCATGCCATCCATCTGGCCGATGACATGATAGAGAGGGGCTGATAGCAGGGATATTCCTTCCCCCAAAGGCACAACGGCCTCAGCCGCCTTGGCCCATTCGTCAATTCTGTAGAGAAAAAGCCCCGCGGATAGAGGCACTCCTTTTGGAAATCCGGTGGTGCCGCCGGTGTAGAGCATTACGGCCGTCTCTTCGGGCTTTCCCCGGAAAGGGGGGAGGGAAGCAGTGGAGCCTTTCTTCAACAATTCTCGAAAGGAGATGAAATCCTTACCCTTTGGGATTTTCCCCATGGGGATTCTGCCAAAGCCTTTGCCGAAATACCTCTTCCACACGGGGAGAAGGTCAACCATATTCGTAAAAATGATCTTCCGGATGGGAGATTCGTTGAGGACATCAACGACATAACTGAGATTGGTGTCCATGCAGAAGATGACCTCCGCTCCCACATCATTCGCCATATACCGGATGTCATAGGCTGTATACACGGGAGCAACCATCACGGGAACGGCTTCGAGGCGCTGGAGGGCAAGCCAGGCGATGATCGTCTGAGGGAGATTATAGAGATAGACAATGACTCTTTCTCCCTTCCCCACTCCTGATTCATAGAGCCCGGCCGCCAATCGCACCACCATTGAGTGAAGCTCGGAAAAAGTATATTTCTCTCCGAGGAAGATCAAGGCTGTCTTATCCGGAAACCGTTTAGCCACCTCTTCAAAAGATTTATAGGTCGTATCCGCCAGCAAACCGGCCATCCATTGCCTCCACGAATGTTACCTTAATATTCGCTTGCAAAGTAAAAGTATAACGGTCAGGGTAACGAGGCCCGTATCGTTAATAAAAGGCTACGTTTATCGTTTCTTAATTCTTTGCACGTAACCGTAACCAATAACCGAAACGCCTGCCTGCCGGTAGGCAGGGGCTTCGTCACCGTAACCCAAATGCCCGGAATATTTTCATTGCTCGAGGGTGATGCTCCGTCATGGTAGCCAACTGCATCGCCGTGCGATTTATCGCCAAACCCTTACACTCCCATGAAGGAGGATCTCACCTCCGGGTTCTCCCTCAGCTCCTGACCGGTTCCCTGCAGGGTGAGCATTCCATTCTCGATGATATATCCGCGGTCCACAATGGGCAGAAGAGGCCTGGCAAATTGTTCCGCCACCAGAACCGTAATCCCTTCCTTATGGATCTGTTTGATCGCCTGAATCAGACTGTTCTGCATCGCGGGGCTGAGCCCTAACAGAGGCTCATCCAGAAGCAGCAATTTTGGTTTGGTCATCAAAGCCATCCCGATGGACAGCATCTGTTGCTCCCCTCCACTGCAGAACCCGGCCCTCCTCTTCTTCAGCTCCTTCAGGGGAGGAAAGATATTATAGACAAAGTCGTAGGTCTTCCCGATTTCTCTGTCCCTCCGCAAATAAGTGCTGATCCTCAGATTTTCCTCGATATCGCTGTCGGGAAAGATGGGATGCCTCTCCCGGCTCAAGGCAATTCCTTTGCGGATGCGGAGGCTCGGTTTGGTTGAGAGGATCTCTTCTCCTTCAAACCGGATTTCTCCCATGATCGTGATCCTTTCTCCTCCTTTTCGCTCTTCCTTCACCTTCATATCGATAATCAGACCCGAGATCGTATTCATCAGGGTTGTCTTTCCAGCGCTATTCGATCCCAGGGCGCTTACGATCTCTCCCCGATAGACATCGAGGCTCAGGTCATTTAATGCCAGAGCATTCTCAAAAAAGACCATCAGATTCTTAACTTCAAGCATCTTCTCCATTCCCATTTTCTAAAAACCGTGTCCGTGTCTGTGATCCGTGTAAGTTTTACTTATTTTATTGTATCAATTTAGCGGTTTGAAATAAACTTTTTAAAATCCCTCCCCACCTCCCTTTTCCAAAGGGAGGAGAAACATTTCCCCCTTTTGACAAAGGGGGATGAAGGGGGATTAGATAACTTTTTTCAAAGAACTAAAGTGTTACATTCTATTTAACATTCCAAAATTCGCATTAAGTATGAATTTCTCCGAACTCCCTGCCTACCGGCAGGCAGGCGAACTCAACACTCCGAACTATTTTTTACCCTTCCACCTCGGTTCCCAGATAGGCCTTCTGAACCTCTTCACGGCTCATCACCTCTTTGGGTGTGCCATCCGCAATCTTCTGACCGAAATTGAGGACCATCACCCGGTGAGTCACCCGGAAGAGTTCCTTGAGGCGGTGTTCGGCCATCACAATGGTCAACCCTTCCCTGTTAAATTTCTCAATCATCGGAAGGGTGGCCGCCACCTCAGACATCGCCATCCCTGAAAAGAGCTCATCGAGGATCAAGAGGTCCGGACGAAGCGCCATACAACGGGCCAGGTCGAGCCGTTTTAAATATCCGTGGGGAAGGCTTCCTGCCGCCTTATACGGGACTGCGGAGTCACGCTCAAACCCCAGGTCATCCAGAAGGTCGATGGCGACATCATCCCTCTCTCCGTATTTTCCTCCTCCGAGCCTCTTCACCCTCGGGGAGTAAAGCGGGACGATGAGGTTCTTATATGCGGGAAGCTTATGAAAGGCCCTCGCCATCTGGAAACTGCGGGAAACGCCGAGGCAGGCGATCCGATAGGGCGCCTTGCCGGTGATGTCCGTATGATTGAAGGTGACCTTGCCTGACGTAGGTTTTACAAACCCGGTAATCAGATTAATCAGGGTTGTCTTGCCCGACCCATTCGGGCCGATGATTCCCAAAAATTCACCCTTTTGCAGGGAAAAACTCACATTGTCCACAGCGATGACGCCGCCGAAGCGCTTGGTCAGGTGTTCAACCCTTAAGATCTCTTCGTCCTGCATCTATATCCTCACATCCCTCTCAAACTGATGATACCTTCTTTCGATATAGTGGAAAAGACCTTCTGGAAGAATGACCAGGGCTGCGATCAGGATGACGCCGTAAAGGGCCATCCTTAAACCGCCTAATGCGCGAAGGACTTCTGAAAGTGGAACCAGAATAAATGTGCCGATGGTGGCTCCCGCAAAGCTTCCCGGTCCGCCTAAAACAGCGCCCGCCAGAGGCAGAACCGTATAATCGAGAGCAAAAACGGAGCGGCCTACAAACTGGTAGTAGTGTGTCATCAGTGCTCCCGCAAAACAACCCACCGCCCCTGCGATAAAGATAGCCTGGGCCTTATACCAGTGGATATTGATTCCTCCGGCCATGACGACCCGGTCATCGTCCTTGATTCCCCTCAGGACCAGTCCGAAATCTTCACTGATCAGTTTCCGGAATCCGAAAAGGCAGATGATCACGCCAATGATCGCCAGATACACCGACAGCCAACCGCTCGGGAAAGGCGTCAGAGAGAGCAATCCATGGGTTCCTCCGAGAATATCCAGCGTTTCAATCAGATGGGCAAAGAGAAGAGGAAGGATCAGGGTCACCATGGAGAAATAGACTCCCCTCAGTCTCAATACCGAAAAGAGGAGAAGGGTACAGAAGAGCGCCCCTCCGAGCGTGGCGATCGGAATGGTTAAAAAGATGGGCATCTTAAAATAGTGGTTTAACCCTCCGCTGATATAGGCTCCCACACCAAAGAAAAGGGCCTGCCCCAGTGAAACCAGTCCCACGGAAGCCATGAAATCCCAGCTCAACGCCAGAAGAGCAAACATACACGAATAGAATAAGACTTTTTCCCAGTATCCTCCCTTTACGAAAAAGGGGAGAAGGAGAAGCAGAATAATCGGCAGGAAACGAGGCAAAAAAAGGTAGACCATGTCCCGAAAAGAAGATAGGACATAGATGGTATCCGTTCTCGCCTTAATTCCACGATCAATTCTCTCTTTTCGATATCGGACCGCTTCAGCCATATCAGACTCTCTCTTCCAGCTCTTTATATTTGCCGAAGATGCCGGAAGGCTTCACCGCTAAGATGAGGACAATGGCCCCCAAGGTGACGACGGTCAGCCACTGTGCCTTGAAGAAGGTGGCCACCAGGATCTGACAGAACCCGAGAATAAAGCTTGCCAGGACAATTCCGGGAACGCTCTCCAATCCTCCGACAATGCCGACGGCCAAAGCATATATCAGGATGTCGTATCCCACCTCCGTATCGATTGAGCCGAGAGGCAGGATGGCCAGCCCTGCCACAACCGCAAGGGCTGAACCGAAGGCGAGGCTGAGGGCGGCTGTCCAATCGGAGTCGATCCCAAGGGAGATGGCAGTCCTTTCGTTCTGAGCGATGGCTCTGAAGGAAAGGCCAACCCGTGTGCGATGGGTGAAAAAATAGAGGATAATGATTAAGGCGACGCCGATGCCAACGAGAAAGATCCGCTGATAGTCAAGCCAGGCCTTTCCTATGTTGACGCTCCCCTTGATAAATTCCGGAAGGACGTAGGTAAATCCTGAAAAACCCATGTAGCGCAATACTTCGATGATGACAATGGCGGCTGCCAGGGTGGCGATCACCTCATTGACCACCAGTCCTCTTAAGCGAAGCAGCAACCCCCAGTAAAGACCAAATCCGAGAAGGCCAACAATGATGACGGATAGGATAGCGGAAAAGAGATAGGGAATTCCCAGTTGGTTGATGAAGATCCAGGTCAGGATGCCGCCCAGCAGGTAGAATGCTCCATGAGCGAAGTTTGGAACACCGCTGATTCCGAAGGTGAGGCTGAATCCGATGGCCATCAGCGCCAGTGTCACGCTGTTGGTGATGCCGTAGATCACAATTTCCATAGCTCTTTTTTAAATAGTTTTGGACTCCTGATAAGGTGTCATTCCTGCGAAAGCAGGAATCCAGGGTTTCCTGTGAAAACAGGAATCCAGTTTTATATGTCTCTGGTTCCCTGCTTTCGCAGGGACGACGTCTGGATTCCCGCCTGCGCAGGAATGACATATAAAGGACCTTATTAAAGGGCTAAAGTGCTACCTATCATTCAATCTTCAAAAATCCCCCTGTCCTCTTTTTTAATCGAGACAGGGGGATTAAATCCATTTCACTTCATCCAGGGAGCCAGTTCAACTTTCGCTTCTGCAACAATTTCCGGGAAGATCGGCACCATCTTTCCGGCCCTCCACTGGTAGGCCACGATGATGGAAGATTCTTTCGGGTCTCCGTTAAAGATCTGTTGATGGGTCGCCTTATCAAACCTTATTCTTCCTGAAACGCCCATCATATCCGTCTTTTCAAGGAAACCGACGAATTTATCCGGATCCTTGGAAGGAACAAAACCAGCCCTTTCAATCGCATCTTTCAGGATATAGACCCCATCATACGCAGAGGAAACGACTCTCGGATCATCCATGCCAGGAAGCTTCTTGGCCTCCCACTTCTTATGAAAATACGCCGATTGGGGCAACGCCTTCACCGGCGCTCCGGTTCCTCCTGGAAAAGGCATGACCATCACATAATCGAGATCCTCTCCATACATTCCCCATGCCTTGTTCGATGTCACCACAGCGAAGTCGAGGAAGAGCATCGTTGGTATTTTCATCGATTTCCACTGCTTGAAACAGACCGGAAGCGTGGGCATATCTCCCACGACATAGAGAATCTGGGCGCCCGAACCTCTCGCCTTGCTCAGGATGGGTGAAAAATCATTGGTGCCAACGGGGGCCAATTCTAAACCCACCATCTTCCAGCCCAATCCTTCGAGCCTTCCCTTTAAGGCATCGGCAGAACCTTTTGCCCACAGTGTGTCCTGTGCGATTGTAAAAAACTTGTCATGTCCGAACTGTTTCCTCAGGCTATCGATCGATTTGGCTGCCGTGGTTCCGACATAAGTTGAATTCGTTGTCGCCCTGAACCAGTATTTGTACTTCGCTGGATCCCCCTGAAAGACTTCGATCAGTTTAGGTGTCTGGGCGATGGTCTGGATGGTGACCATCTTATACTTGGCAATAAGGTCCATGGTCGCCACCATGGCTTCGGAACGGAAGGGGGCAATGATAAGGGCATCGGGTTTTTCGTCGGCAATCATCTTGTCAACGGCCATGAGGGCTGCATGAACCGGTGTGCCCGGTTCGCCGCATCGCGTGTCTGCGGTCACAAGTTTCAAGGGCCTTTTCACCCCTTCGTCCTTTACAAAAATCCCGCCTGTTCCATTGATCTCATCAATGGCCAATTCCACGGCAAGTTTTCCCGATTTGACAAGTGGCTGGAAAAAGGAAGAAGGCAATCCCAGGACAATGGGCTTGGCCTGGGCAAAAGCCGCAGAATAGAGAAACATGACTCCAAGGGTTGCTAAAAATACCGTGGTTAGACATTTTAAATGCATCTTATGTTTCATTCTCGCACCTCCCATTAAAAATTGCTGGATTAAAAGATCGATCAAAATTACTTTCCCTCACCTCCTCTCAACAAAAAATGACTGGGTTTTTTTACCAGTTTAAAAAAAGTTTGTCAATCTAAAAAATTGAGATTTCTGAAAAAGTCCAGAAATCTCTGATTCCACCGATTAGGAACCGATTACACAGATACGAAACGTATTGGAAAATCATGGAAATCTGTGTAATCATCTTTTGAAATCTGTGTAATCGAGAGCGCGTGTAGTAGTTTTTCAGAGCTCTCAAATTGCTCAGGAATGCTCATTTTTTATAATCGTAGAACCCTCTTCCGGTCTTCCTCCCCAATTGTCCGGCACGGACCATCTTACGGAGAAGCGAACAGGGCCGGTATTTTGAATCCCCGAACTCTTTGTAGAGGTTCTCCTGAACCATCAGGAGCGTATCGAGACCGATCAGGTCAGCGAGCGCTAAGGGGCCCATCGGGTGATTCACTCCGAGGACCATGGCCTGGTCAATATCCTCGGCTGAGGCGATTCCCTCCTGAAGGACAAAGATCGCCTCATTAATCATGGGAACGAAGATGCGGTTCACGACAAATCCTGGGGCCTCATTCACCACAACAGGTGTCTTCCCCAATTTTTCCGATAAGGTTTTGATGGTCTGATAGGTCTCTTCAGAGGTGGACTGGCCTTTTATAATCTCAACCAGTTTCATTGCCGGAACAGGATTGAAAAAATGCATGCCGATGACCTTATCGGGCCTCCGGGTGACAGAAGCAACTTCCGTAATCGAAAGTCCTGATGTATTGGAGGCTAAGATCGTCTCTTTCGGACAGAGTTGATCCAGTTCCCGATAGACCTCCTTTTTGAGTTCCATATTCTCGATCACTGCTTCGATTACCACCTCTGCCCCTTTTACCGCCTCAACGATATCGACAGTCCCGTTCACCTTGGACAGAAGCGCATCGGCCTGCTCCTTTGTCATCTTTCCTTTGTTGATGGCCCGCTCGTAATTTTTTTGAATGATGTTGAGGCCACCCTGCACAAAACGGGCCTCGATATCCCTCATCGAGACCTCAAAACCTGCCTCTGCAGAGACCTGGGCAATCCCTGCCCCCATCAAACCCGCTCCCAACACACAAATCTTTTTGATTTCCATTGGTTCCTCCGTGAGATGAAAGATCGCTATGCGCTTAGCGTCTGTTTGCTGTTGTCCAGGCGAAACTATTGGCGTTTTTTATAGTTTAACGGAAGAGACTTTATAATAGAGGTCTTACCTTGTCAAGGACTATTGAGGTTCCACCATTTCCGAAGGAGACACTAATATAGGATTTCTTGATTTCATAGTGTGGAGACAGAAAGGGCAGAGCCGTTTCCGACTCTGCCCTTTATTCTTATGCATCCGGATATTGATTTACTTTTTAAACTTCTTTCTCAACCCTGCAAGACCAAGCAAACCAGACCCCAAGAGAATCATCGTAGCAGGTTCGGGGACAACTTGATCAGCGGTCGCGACCATGAAGTTGTCGTAGCCAAACCCATCCCGGAACAGGGGGTCCAGTCCCGAGGTTCCATTGACCAGGATGATGTTTGTAAACGGATTGGCGACATCGATGATCCCGGCGAAGAGCGCAGAGCTGTTCAGTGCTGGGAAGGTTCCCAAGCTGAATAGGAGTTCATAGACTCCTGGCGACCTTTCAGTGACGATGCGGAAGATGCCATCGATCGTGTCAAAAGGACGTGCGTCGATTTGCTCCTGCGTGAGCACCTGATCATTCTGGGTTGCGGTCGCTGGATTGTTGTTGACTTCGTTGGCGTCGATCACGAAGGTGCCAAAAGCGGCCACTGGGCTGCTGAACGTTATGCGCCGATTGAACGAGGTATCAAGGTAATTCGTCCCTGACACGGCAAAACGTCCGTTGAACGGAACATTGAGGACACCCCCACCCGTTAGAAAGCCTGTTACTGAGGATCCCGTGAACGTCAGGGGGTTGGCGTCCGGGAACAGAGTTCCTCCGGTAAAAGACTCGAAATCCTGCAATCCAAACCCCGTTAGATGGCCGGTGAAAGCGTCACGCGCCGCAAACGAGTTGGGCATACCGCCGGGTCCACCGGCTGCCAGGTCCTCGCCGAAGAAGACTAAAGGAGCCGCACTGATGTTCGCGCTCGCAAGGGCTGTCACAAAAACCACAACCAAAAGGAATACCTTCGCTTTCATATTCTTTTTCTCCTTTCTTCCTTTAGAGGAATAGAAGAATATCCAAATTATGCCAAATGCGGGTACCAGACTTGCTGCTTCTGGAAACGCCAAGGTAGACAGAACCTCCTCTAAGATAAAAGACGGCAATTTTTATGCCAACAAATCTCTGGTTTAGAATAATGTTGGAAACCAGTAAGTTTCTCAAATAGTTAAAGTGTTCAATTAAATGTTTGTGAAACCCGACACTATTAAGAATTTGTAAAGTATTCTGACAGGGGGGGGAGAACCTATGGCCTGACCAATGACTTTAATTAAGGAATTCGCCCATTTTTAAAGTTGTAAAGTTTTTTGTCGATTTCCGAATAAAATCTTCTATTTGGCAGGTTGATTAAAAAAACTCGATTACAGGACGGGACGTAGGGGACGTAGTTTAGTTATTTAAATAACTTGTCAGAGATTTATCAAGGTCACCGTTTTCTCTTACAAATGCCTCCCCTCGCACGGAAGCAGAATGAATCCCCCCGGGACTCATTTGTAGTGCCTCCAATAGCTGTCTTCCTGTCAGTTCCACCCTCCTTAAACACACGTAGCAGAATACCGATCGGACCTCACTGATCTCTCGCCTTCGACTTCCCCCAAAAATCTCCTCTCTCGTTATCCCTAACTCCTTGCTTATAAAATCCAGTAACCCCTCCATATCCACGTATTTCCTCTTCAATCGGACCCGCTCCCGTGTTACTCGTTTAAATAACTAAACTACGTCCCCAAGGTTGACGGATATTCTCGATCACTGCTTCGATTACCACTCCCGCTTCTTTTACCGCTTCGACGATATCGACAGTCCCGTTCACTTTGGACAGGAGCGCATCGGCCTGTTCCTTTGTCATCTTACCTTTGTTGATGGCCCGCTCGTAATTTTTTTGAATGATGTTGAG
>JASEHH010000108.1 GCA_030017685.1 Thermodesulfobacteriota bacterium
CCCCTTGACCCCGCCTTGTAGGCGGGGTCAAGGGGCACAATATATAATGAGATTACCTTACCGGGAAGCCCCGCCCTGTGGGCGGGGAGCTTCACTCGCCGGACGAAAAATATATCGCCGCAACACTTTCGGAAGGATGGACTCCGCTCCCAGGATGCCTCCGGGTTGAAAACGCATCATGGCCAGAAGCAGAAGTCCATAGAGAAAGGTTCTATATTCCATGATGGGACGGAAGATTTCCGGCAGAATCCCTAAGATCACAGCGCCCAGTATGGGACCCCAGCGTGTGCCGATTCCGCCAAATACGACCATACATAGGATGACGATCGATTGGCCGAATCCGAAATTCTGGGGCATGATGAAAGTCAGGAAATGGGCGTAAAACCCTCCGGCAAGGCCTGCAATGGCGCTGCCCAGGATGAAAGCGAGCACTTTGAATCGCACGACATCCACTCCCATCGCTCCTGCCGCCTGTTCATCCTCGCGGATCGAGGCCCAGGCCAAGCCGACCCATGAACGACCCATGCGATGATCAAGGAAAAGAAGAAATCCAAAGACCAGAACGATGAGCAAGAAATATTCAGATTTGGTCATCTCCCGGCCAAACCAGTTGGGAAGATTGATCCCGCCGATACCCATTGCTCCCCCGAAAAAGGGCGTGTAGAGGAAAACGGCTTCTGCAACAAAACCGATGCCCATGGTCGTTATGGCCAGGAAATCATCCCGGACACGCAGGCAAGGAATGGCAAGAAGGGCTCCGATAGCTCCGGCAACAAGGCCTGATAGAGGGACAGATAACCAGAATGGGAAACCCGCCTCCGTATAGAGCATGGCTGAGGTATAGGCGCCGATGCCTAAGAAGGCCGCATGCCCGAGAGAGATCTGCCCTGCATGGCCCGTGATGATGTTGAGACTATGGGCCAGCATGGCATAGATGATGATCGTGATAAGAATGGTGATGAGATAGCCGCTGATCATAATGAATAAGGCTCATTGCAAAATGCAAATTTTAAATTGCAAATTGTAAAATTTCCTCCTTTTTTTCTTTTAAAGCAGAATACTGCCATGACTAATCCAAATCACCGATTTAACGATCTTTCCATTTTGCATTTTTCATTTTTCAATTTTCAATTTGCAATGTGTTTTCCTATGCTTTCCCTAACAGCCCATACGGTTTAAACATCAAGACCAGAATCATTGCAATAAAAGCCACTGCATCCCTTGGAAAGGGGATGGCAAGAATGCCGATGAAGAAGGTTTCGGCCAGTCCGACACCAATGGCTGCAAGCACGGTCCCCGGAATATTTCCCAATCCTCCTAAAACAACGATAGCCAGGGCCTTATATGCCGGAATGGCTCCCATGGTCGGCCAGACTTGGTTGTCGTAGACCCCGATGAGCACTCCTGCGGCGCCGGCCATGGCTGAACCAAACAAAAAGTTTACCGCAATGATCGCCTTCACATTCACACCGAAGGAAGAAGCTGTTTCAGCATCCTGGGCGCAGGCCCGCATGGCCAATCCGGTCCGGGTTTTTGTAAGAAAGGCCCAGAGGAAAATCAATGCCGCAAACGTCACAAAGAGGATAAGGATCTGCGTTTCTGTGAGACGGAAACTCCCGATGGAGAGGTCCCCAATCCCGATACGGGCATTGTAGGTGAGGGTATGGGGTCCGGCAACGATGCGAAAGGCTTCCTCCAGGGCTATAAAAAGACCGATGGAGACAATGAGCGGCGCAATTCTTGGCAGGTGGAGGAGCGGCGAGTATAAAAAACGTTCGATTAGATATCCGGCAACCGCCGATCCGGCCATTCCAATTAACAATGAAACCCAGAAGTCCCCCACGAGCCTGAAAGAAAACAAGCCGATATAAGCCCCCAGTGTATAGACGCCGGCATGGGCGACATGGAGGATGCGGAGGATGCCATAGACCATCGTCAGCCCGAGGGAGACAAGGGCGTAAACGCTCCCCATGGCAATTCCATTGGCTAATTGTTGCAAGAGCATAAATTCAAGTTATCAGTAGTCAGTAATCAGTTATCAGTGACCAGTGAGGATCTATTTTCTAAATCGAACCCGATTGTTATGAGCACTGATGACTGTTAACTGATTACTATTCACTTACTGTTTAGTCGGCGGAGTAATCACTTCCGGATTGTCGATCACCGCAAGCCGGCGGAACTTTCCACCTTTGACTACCTGTATCTGAACAGGCTTGACGACTTCGCCCTGGATGAAGCGGCTGATCATGCCAGTCAGGCCATTGTAATCCTTCGTTTCAAGCAGAGCCTTCTGGATCGCCTTCGGATCGGTTCCGACCTTTGCAATGGCATTGACGAGGATCATAAAGGCATCGTAACTGGAGGCTCCGACCATATCCGCATCCTCGTTATAGGCCTTCCGGTAATTGCTTAAAAAATTCTGAACCACTGGCCTGGGGTCATCCCGGTCGAGGTTCGTGGCAATAATCACACCCTCAGCGGCTGGGCCTGCGATCTCTAGAAATTTTGGAGAATCGAAACCCTCTTCACCCAATATCTGGGCGGTGATCCCTAACTCCTTGGCCTGGCGGACGATGGAGGCCCCTTCATTATAATATCCCGCGGCAAAGATCAGATCAGGGTTGCCTTCCTTGATCCGGGTGAGGAAGGGACGGAAATCCTTTTCCCCTGGGAATTTATACATCTGTTTGGTCAGGATCGCCGAACCTAACTTTTCCGCCCTTGCGGCAAAGCCGGCCGAGATGGCTCTTCCGAAGTCATTGTCCATCGAGATAATCGATATCTTCTTCGCCTTCAAATTCTTAACAGCAAACTCAGCCGCCGCAGCTCCCTCAACCTCGCCAAGATAACCATTCCGGAAGATGAAGTCGTTCGGTTTCTTCTGGGTCGGATCCCATGTGACATCAGGATGGACAGCATATCCCGCTACCATGGGCATTCCGGCCTTCTGGAAAATCGGCGCAGTAACACGGGTAGGACCGCTATAGGATCCGCTGACCACACCCACCACCTTATCCCTCTCAAGCAGTTTATTGGCGATGGCAACCGCCTCCTGGGGATTCAGACGGTCATCATAGGTGATGAGTTCCACCTTCTTTCCCTTGATCCCTCCTGCATCATTCACCTCTTTCAGCCCCAGTTCGACTGCATGTTTGGCGCTCATTCCATCGGCCGCGGCCGGCCCTGTAATCGGAGCGAAGAATCCGATCTTGATCGTATCCTGTGCCTGACCCAGCCCTGCGATGAAGAACAACAAAAACGCTGAAAATCCAAAAACAATACCCACTAGCCTTAACCTTCTCATACTTAAACCCTCCTTTCATAGATTTCAAAATGTGGATGTAATCGTAAAAAGTCGTCATTCCCGTGAAAACGGGAATCCAGTTAATTCCAACTACATGAAAATACTGGATTCCTGCTTGCGCAGGAATGACAAAAATCTCATTTTCAGACTTTTTACGAGACCATCAAAGGTTAATTTAGTATGATTCTATATAAGAAAAACCCGGTTCCGTCAAGAGGGGAATCAATGGAGATGGGTGGATAAATCGGGGGGTTGAAAGACAGGATTTTTTCTTAACTTTTAACTCTAAACTCTTAACTCCAAACTCCTAACTTCATTTGATCATTCTCTTCTCACGCCAGAGCCGTTCAAACTCTTTCTGGTAGGAATCCGCTAAATCGTTATTCTGAATGATCAAAATACTTTCGTAATCTCCTTTCCCAGAGCCTGTGAACCAGTCATGGGAACCCGTGATGACCTTCTTTCCATCGAGTATGGCGAAATGATGGTTCATCGCTCCTTTCTCTTTTCCGCCGAGGGTCTTGACGGAGATCCCCCGTTTGATCAGAAGGTTGACCCGGGAAGATTTTATCCTGGCCTGTTTTGAATCCGTGACCACCCGGACCCTGACGCCCCTCTCTTTTGCTCTGACCAGGGCCTGGACTAAATCGGCAGAAGTGATCTCATAGAGGGCAAGATCAAGGGTCTCAGAAAGTGTCTCGATCTCCTTCAGGAGGGCTTCCTGGATGTTCACCTCTGTGGAAAAGAGGGCTTCAATTTCTGCGGTCGCAGGAGATCCGGTAAGGGATGATAATAAAAATAGAAGGGTAAGAAAAATCCTCTTCATCTCTTTCCCTGGCTGATCATGTTACTCGATTTATAGAAAAAATAGGCGGCCACCCCATTGAAGGTGATGAGGACCGAGAGGGCCAACCACAGGGGCCCGTGGAGATAAAGGAAGTAAGAGAAAGAGAAGCTCCCCAGAATGAAGAGGCTTCCCAATATATAAATGATATATTGCCTCCACCTGAAAAATTTCCTAATCTCCTTTAGCCCGTCCATGAAGTAAAGGATGAAGAGGATCAGGGCGATCAGGACAAAGGAGAAGAGGACAAAGTAAAGAAAACTCGCATCGATGAAGTGATACTCGTATGAATGAAAACTCATAACTCCTCTCCTTTTCTCTTGTTAGCTTTCCATGCCTCCTGCCGTCCTGCCAATCCAAAATTTGACAGGACAAAAACTACGTTCTGGGTTCGATCTTCTCTGAAACCACCCTTATAATCTGATTGAAATCAAAAGGTTTTGCAATAATAAAATCGAGGCCACATTCCTCCATCTTGCTCTGACTGACCTCCATTCCCCATCCTGTAATCATTCCAACCGGCGTGTATGGATTCACCTTTTTTATTTTCTGGCATACCTCCCATCCTGACATATCTGGCATTCCCAGGTCGGTCAGGACCATGTCAAACTCCATTTCCTGAAATAGCCGAATCCCTTCGTCGCCATTTTGGGCTACTGTGACCCGGTGATCCACCTGGGAAAGCATTTTCTCAAGTACCTCCCTCACCGTAGCCTCATCATCAATCACTAAGATTCGGGCAGGTTTCACCGGTTTGATCATAGCGTGGGGCGTCACCGCCTCTTTTGCTTCTACGGCTACGGGTAGGATAATGGTAAAGGCTGTTCCGGATCCGACCTTGCTCTCGACTTTAATCTCTCCGTTAAAACGCCTGATGATGCCATAGGACATGCTTAATCCGAGACCGGTATTTGAAAAGGGTTTCGTTGTGAAAAAGGGCTCAAAAATCTTCTTTCTGGTTTCTTCATCCATTCCGATGCCGGTGTCGGCAATCCGGAGATGAACCTCCCCTCCTTTCCGGAAGGTTCGAAACTCAATCGTTCCCCCTTGGGGCATAGCCTCCACGGCATTGAAGATCAAATTGGTGATGACCTCTCTTAATTCAGAAGCATCCCCGGCCGCACTCGGAACTTCTCCTAAAGAGGATAATACCTCGATGTGGATTCCTTTGCCCTGAGCATCGTTTCGCCATTTTGGCTTCGTTATCTCGATGGCATCTTTCACGATGGAGTTGACATCGAGTTTAAAAAGTTCCTGGCGGGCTCTCTTCCTCGTAAACTCCTGAAGTCTCTTGACCGTTTGAGCGCTGTCCCTCGTCACCTTTTCGATGGTCTTGAGGGCTTCCCTGGTCTCCTCATCCTGTGCGGTATAGAGCAGAAGCTGTGTGTTCCCGAGAATGGCGGCAAGGGCATTGTTGAAATCGTGAGCCACACCGCTCGCCATCTCGCCCAGGGCTCGTAGCTTCTCAACCTGAAGTAACTGTTCCTCCATCCTTTTCTTTTCGGTGATATCCTTCACAAAAACGATATAATTGATCTCTCCTTGTGAATCCTTCATCACCTTTGCGTTGATTTCGATATTTCGAATCTCACCGTCTTTTCGGACAGCATTTAATTCAAAGCTGGAGGATAACTTCTCTCCTCTCTCCCGACGGGTAAATCGATCTGCCATCAAGCGCTGGCTCTCTTCGTCCACGATATCTCTAAAATCCGTCCCGATCAATTCCTCATCAAGATAACCAAAGATCTCTGCCAACCTATGGTTGACATATTTAAATCGGTTATCCTTTCCGATCACACAGATGCCGTCATGGGCCCCCTCCACAACAATCCTGTATTTCTCTTCGGAGTGCTTGATCTCCTCAAGCAAAAGGGAATTTTGGATGGAGATGGCTAACCCTGAAGCAATCTGTTGAAGTATATTGAGATGTCCTTCTGAAAAGCAGTTGGTTGCCTTGCTTCCGAGGCTCATGGTGCCAAAGATCTTCCCTTTATACTCCAATGGAAAGACTATGAGGGAGTGAATCCCCTCTTTCAGCAATTTTTCACAGATCCAGTATTTACCTCCTTCGATATTTTCGATATTGGAGACAATGATGGGGTTCCCCGTTTTCATCACCTCTTCAGCGAAGGTATTTTTCAGGGGGTAAGTGACGCCTTCCATCAATTCCTGAGCATCATAATCCTTTTCCATGGCATAATATCGGAACTCTTCACTTTCTTCGTCCAACAGTATGAAGGTCATCCTTTCAGAATACACGACTTTCTTCAATTCTGTATGGACCGCTTTCGTTACCTGTCTCACGTCGAGGCTGGAGGCCAAAATTTTATTCACATTATTTACCACCTCTTTCTCCCTCTCCAGTCTTCTCTCTTCGGTGATCTCTCTTGCCAGATCAACTACCGCAATGACCTCTCCAACCTCATTATAGACGGGAAAGGTAAAGT
This sequence comes from Thermodesulfobacteriota bacterium, assembly GCA_030017685.1. Lineage (GTDB taxonomy): Bacteria > Desulfobacterota > BSN033 > BSN033 > UBA1163 > RBG-16-49-23. The sequence goes on from JASEHH010000108.1 coordinate 6,596, forward strand.
ATTGAAATATACCGTTTAAATACTGGCTTTCCCTTTCTCCAAATGCAGGCTTTTTGGTTATTAAGGCTTCAGAGACATAGCACCCCTCACAGGGTGTCTCTCGACGGTTGAGAAGCTCGTAACATTTTTTTCCGATCATTTCCTGTGGCGGGAGCCCATACCGTTTGAAGGCGGCTTTGTTGGCACGAAGGATTCGATAATCTTTATCCCTGATGGTGATGAGGTCAGTCACCGCATCGAAGGTCGTCTCCCACTCCGATTTGGCCTTGACCACATCGGAAAAGAGTTTGGCATTCTCGAGAGCAAGCCCGATCTGGTTTCCGATGCTTTCTAATAAATTAATTTCTCTCTGGGTGAGGTGACGGATGGACCGGCTTGATAATGTGATGGCTCCGATCGCCTTCTCTTTGCTCAGAAGGGGAATGCCCACCAATGTCTGGATATTTTCCCCCTTTAAGGATTGAAGGATTTGGGGAGATGGGTATTCATCAATCGAGATAATGATGGGCTTCTTATAGGCTACAGTCTTTCCACCGACCCCTTCCCCATATTTCAGTGTTTTCACTCTTTCGATGATGTGGGGGGGAAACCCTTTATTAAATTTTAATTCGAGGATCTCCTCATTCGGGTTGTAGAGATAGATACTACCGATCTCAAAGCCTATAAAACCCATCGCCCGGTCTAAAGCCTCAGGTAGGATGTTTTCAAGATCCAAGGACTGGTTGATCAAATTGCTCAGGTCATAGAGGGTCTGGGTCTCCTCTGTCCTCCGGATCAGCTCTTCTTCCATCTTCTTACGGGGAGAGATATCTTTGATGATTCCCTCATAGCCGATGATCTGACCCCCCTCATCCCTTATCGCGGTTGCGGTGATGAGGACTTCGATTGGAGTTCCATCCTTTCTCTTCAGCTTAACTTCAAAATCTTTAACAAACCCCCTTTTTGCGATCTCACTCTGGAATTTCTTTCTTTCCTCAGGGTCGAAATAGGTTTCTTTAACAGGAATTTTCATTAATTCTTCTTTGCTCGTGTAACCGAACATCTCTACACCAGACTGGTTGACATCAATCCATGTTCCATCAGCGGAGGTAATATAGATCATGTCCTTTGAGTCTTCAAAGATATTTCGATATTTCTCCTCTGCCTTTTTGATGGCTTCCTGAGATTGTTTTAAATTCCGAATCATCTGATTGAAGGATTCTGTGAGATAACCTACTTCATCCTTTGTGGTGGCCTGGATATGCGTGTCTAAATTTCCCTTTGCCACTTCTCCCATCTCTTTAGACAAACGCTTTATCGGAAGGGTTAACTTTCTTGTTAGGAAGAGACTGAGAAGGATGGCGATGGAGAGGGTGATCAAAATCCATATAATACCACTATGAATAATCTCTTTAACCGGCCCATAAACTTCTTCTATCGGGACTTGAACAATCACGCCCCATCTCAGCTCTTTGATAGGCTTATAGATCACTAAAACCTTTTCCCCTCGAGGATGCTTAAACTCTAAGCTCCCCTCTTTCCCTGCAATTACCCGATCTATAAATGGACCAAATAGAAGGGGACTCAAATTATGATCGGCTATCAAATAACCTTCTTGATCCATGACACAAACCGAGCGCTTTTCTCCAATCCAGGTCTTTGAAATCAAATTCAATAAATGTTGAAGATTTATCTTTGCAGTTAATACACCAATTATTCTCCCTCTATATTTTTCGATAGGAACTGCAATGACCATTGTATGGAACCCTTCGGGGGTGAGATGTAGATTACCATAAAAAATTTGCCCTTCTGAGGCCGCTCTAAACATATGAGTCTTCGATTGGTCCTTCAAATCGGTCGGACCCACCACTCCGTATTTCGAAACCTTGATAGTCTCCTGTCCTTTTTCATTCAATAAAGTCAATTCCATGAGGGAATCATTTTGATAAAGAAAATTATTTAAATGTCCCCTGGCATGGGAAGGGTCTTCCTTTTTAAAATTTTCATCTCTTACTAAAAAAAGAAGGCTGTCGGTGACATTCTTGAAAAAGGCCTGGGTTCTCTCCACAATCATACTGGCCTTATTTTGTTCAATCTCAATGATTGATTTCTTCAAGTTTTCCTGGAAAATTTGAATCATATGGAAGCCTGCAATGGACAGGGGAATGGTGGCCAGTAGGATGGAAAAAATCATCCATTTCAATCGAAGACTACTTTTTATTTTACTGATCATCCCAATCATTCGATCCTCTGATGGGTTAGACCCCCTCACCCCTGCCTACCGGCAGGCAGGCTTTCCCTCTCCCCAGAGGGGAGAGGATTAAGTAGGGGAACCCCTCTGCGGGCTCCCGAATGGGGCGGCCATCCCGCTAAGGCGGGACCCCTACTCGATCACCCGATGGGCTAAACTTAAAAATTGAGAATTTAAGGTAATCCCTAACTTTTTCGCTGTATTTACATTCACCGTTAGCCGGTGGCTCAAAGGCATCTGAGAGGGGATGTCTGTAGGCCTTATTCCCTTCAGAATCTTTACTGCCATGGGTGCTGCCTGTTTTCCTATCTCTTCAAAATCACAGTGAAGGGCCATCAAGGCCCCTAACTCCACCGCATCATCACTGACCGCAATGACAGGGACTCTAAATCGATGTGTGACTTCAAGAATTTTAAGGAGGTTCTCTTTTGCGGTCAGGATTGGATCGGTAGGGATATAAATCGCATCCACTCCCTTGCTCATGTTCTCAGTGACCAAAGGCAATTGACTTAAATGATCATAATGGAACGAACAAGTTTGGGAGGCCAGTCCCAATTTCTTTGCGGCCTGATTAGCCTCTTCAGCAGTTACAATAGCTTGAGGTGTCGAGAGACAATAGAGGATTCCCAATCGTTTCAATTTGGGTACTCCCTTCTGAACCATTTCCAATTGTTTCTCCATTGGAATCTTCATCGAGACCCCTGTGATATTTTTTCCCGAAGAGAGCTGGGATTCGATGATCCCAGTCGCCTTGGGTTCTCCGACAATGGAATAGACGATGGGAATTTCTTTTGTGGCTTCAAGGGCCGCTAAAGAAGGAATGGTGCCCAATGCACAGATGAGATCAACTTTTTTCCTAACAAAATCCTTTGCAATCCCTTGGGCATTTTTTCTGTCTCCTTCTGCAATCTGAATATCGAATTGAACATTCTTTCCGTTTTCATAGCCCAAATTCTTCATCCCTTCTATAAACCCCTCACGGGTCCAACTATAAGATGCGGGAGACTCAGCCCATTGGATGATCCCAATCTGAATCTTCCCTTTCAAATTCTTCGCATGAATGGGCGGGGATAAGGTGAAAAGAAAAAAGAAAATTCCCAAATAGATTTTTAAATTCTTAATTTTCATTGGCTTGTCTCTCCTTTTAAAAAGCGATTTAACTCTGACTGGAGAACCCTCCACCCCTTCCCTGCCTTGATGGCCCTGATCCTGCCGAGCCGGATATATTTAAGGAAGGTAGGTTTGGAAATCTTCAAATATTCGATTGCATCGCCTGTGGTTAACACCTGGTCTTTTTCCATTACGGACATCGAATTGCCTCCATTTTTCCAGATTTCCCTAAAAAAAAGCAAGATATGTGCCAAAAGGTTTGCTCCTTTCAAAATTTTTCGTAACTATTCGACTTTAAAAGGCTAA
>JASEHH010000273.1 GCA_030017685.1 Thermodesulfobacteriota bacterium
AACCCAAAAAGATAACGTCATTATGTCACTTTATTTAATACGTTCACTATAGTTAGAAAATAAAAGTCTAACGGTAAAGGTAACGATGCCCGTTTCGTTAATAAAAGGCTACGTTTATCGTCATTTAATTCTTTACACGTAACCGTAACCGGCAGCCGATACGGGCCTCCTAACCCTAACCGTGACCTACGGACCATTTTCATGGTTTGAACGATTAAGAGCTCCAGATGGAAAAGATAAATGCCTTAGCCATTGATACTGAGGAGTGGTTTCACTCTGAATTGTTAGGGGGACAAAGGCCCCCCTTTTTTCAGGTCCCCGAAGCCACCCAACAAGTCCTTAACCTGTTAGACCGTTATCAAACCAAAGGGACCTTTTTTATTGTTGGAGAGGTTGCGGAACGACATCCCGAACTGGTTCGGCTTATCTTTGAGAAAGGGCATGAAATCGGATGTCATGGATTTTCCCATCACCCCTTATGGAAGTTAAGCGAAGCCCTTTTTCGGGAAGAATTGAAGCGTTTCCATTCCGTCATAGAGGGAATTCTCGGAAAGATTCCGATCAGAGGGTTTCGAGCCCCCTCGTTCTCTCTCGACAACCGGACGAAGTGGGCCCTCGGAGTTCTAATAGAATATGGCTATCAATACGATGCCAGTATCTTTCCAGTAAAATTAAATCCTCTCTATGGGGTGAGGGGAGCGCCGACTCAACCTTACCACATCTCTTTGGAAGATGTGAGAAAGGAGGATCCCTGCAGCCCTCTTATGGAGTTTCCTCTCTGCCCGTTGAAGATCGGAAGGCTGAAGATCCCCATCTCCGGAGGATTCTATTTGAGAGCTCTGCCACTCCCTTTCCTTCTCTGGGGATTAAGGAGAATCAATCGAAAACAGCCGTTCCTGCTCTATTTTCATCCCTGGGAAGGTTATGCAGAGACACCGAGGTTGAAGCTCTCTTTTACCAATCGTTTAATCTCCTATTATGGAATTCATTCTGCTTTGAAAAAATTGGAGTCCCTTTTAAACCATTTCAAGTTTGCAAGGGTAGATCAGATTCTTGGCTTGCGATGAGGAGAAGATGAAGCCCCTATTATCTGTCATCATCCCCAACTGGAATGGGAAGAGGTTTCTTCAGGAATGTCTCGATTCTCTGAAGGATCAGACCTATTCCCATTTTGAAACAATCCTGGTGGATAATGGCTCGACAGATGGGTCTGAGGAGTTCGTTCGGGAGCGATACGGAGAATTCGTTCAGATCATCCGAAACGAGATCAATCTTGGCTTCACAGGAGGCAATAACGTCGGCATTCGAGCAGCCAGAGGGGAGTATATCGTTCTTCTGAATAATGATACATGGGCCGATCCCTACTGGCTTGAAGAATTGGTCAAAGCCATTGATGTGAATCCCTGCGTTGGAATGTGGGGATCTAAAATCTATTCTTATTACAAAAGAGACCAGATTGAAGCAGTGGGGGAACTTATCTACCGGGATGGGTTGTGTCGATCGAAAGGGCAGTTTGAACAGGACCGGGGCCAGTATGAAATCATGGAGGAGATTTTCTTCCCCCCAGGTTGCGGAGCCATGTATCGGAAGAGAGTATTTGATGAGATCGGGCTATTTGACGAAGATTTCTTCGCCTATGCGGATGATGCTGAAATCGGGATCCGTACCCGATTGGCAGGCTGGAAATGTCTTTATGTTCCCAGAGCGATCATTTATCATAAAAACTCAGGCACTGGAGGGCAACATTCGCCCTTCAAGGCCTTTTATGTAGAGAGAAATCGCTTCTGGATCACCATCAAATATTTTCCATTGCCCCTTCTTCTCTTTACCCCTTTTTTTACAATCTGGCGTTTT
>JASEHH010000274.1 GCA_030017685.1 Thermodesulfobacteriota bacterium
GACGAAGAGGATGAAGTTTCTGGACCCTTCGTTCCAGATTGGTGTAGGTTCCTGACTTCTCAACAAACGAACAGGCCGGAAGCACGACATGGGCCCCCTTTGCGGCTTCGGTCATAAAGAGGTCCTGAACCACCAGAAGTTCCAGATTCTCCAAAGCCCTGGGAGACAGAACAGGATTCTTTCCCACGAGGTAGAGGGCTTTTAGATTTCCCTCCTCCGCCTGTTTGAAAAGATCTTTCATTCCTTTTGCCTCTGAAAGAATCCCCATATCGATGGCTCCCTGACTGTTACATTTCTCAAGGAGAAGAAGAATTCCCGAGCCTTCCTTACCGATATGCCCGGTCAGAAGGGCGAGATTGGAGCAAGCGAGGGCTATCCTTTCCGAATCAGGAGGAGACCAGGGGCCGGATCCTATCAGAATCATCGCTCTCTTCGATTGGGCAAAGGCTCTCACTGCTTTCTCAACGCCGCTGCGCTCCTCCGCAGAGAGGCTTGATAAATACTCATCCTGCTTCTTCCTTAACTCTTCAATTCCTTCGGTCCACTGCCCGATGAATCCCTGATTTTCAAAACCTTCCTTCAGGATGACTCCGGCCATTGCGTTGAGAAGGGAGAGTTCTCTGCCCGGCTTTACGGGAAGAAGGATCGAAGAGGGGGAGAGGGGTGAGATATGCGTCGCCCGACTGAGGCCAATATCGTGGCTACCCAGGACAATGAGTTGAGCCTTGTTCTTCCTGATGGCCAGGTGGACCTCATTCTTGATGATGGGGTGGGTCTGGGCAGGATCGACCCCGATGATTAAGATACAATCAGCATCCCGGATTTCTTTAATGGAGTTTGTGGAAGAAGCAAACCCGAGGGTCATTGAAAGCCCTTCAGCCAATCCTTGATCCCCTCTTCCTCCATTCAGTGCGATCTGGTCCGTACCGATCGCTTCCTTAAAGAGTTTCTTAAAGAGGAAATGCTCTTCATTAGGGAGGCGGCTTGAGATCACCGCCCCGATACTCTGCGGGCCATATTTATCCTTTATTTCTTCGAGCCTTTGAGCCACAAATCCAAGGGCTTCTTCCCAGGGGACTTCTCCCAGCGATCCATTGGCCCTGAGAAGGGGTGATTTCAGTCTCTCCGGAGAATCGACGACGTCCCAACCGAAACGCCCCTTGACACAGAGATTTCCATCGTTTGGGCCATGTTCAGGCGTGGAAAAGACCTTTTTAATCTCTCCCTCTCTGGAACCGATGGTGAGCAGGCAACCCACTCCGCAGTAAGGGCAGGGAGTGGTGGTCTCCATCAATTCCCAGGATTTGGCCTTGTAATCGAAGCAGTTGCTGGTGATGGCGCCCACCGGGCAGGTATCCAGACACTGTCCGCAGAATTCGCACTGAATAGGACGATGGAAATCCGTATCGATGACGGATTGGATACCCCTGCGCGTGAAGGAAAGTTCTCCCACGCCCTGGACTTCATCGCAGATTCTCACACAGCGGCCGCATAGGATGCATTTGTTTGCGTCCCTCTGGAGAAGAGGGGAGTGATCCACGGGAAAGGTGATCAGGTCCCAGGGATATTGCGTATCGTTGATCCCATATTCATAGACCAGGCTCTGAAGGTCGCATTCCCCTTCTTTTTCGCAACGGGGGCAGGTCATCGGATGGTTGAGGAGAATAAGCTGGAGCTGAGCTTTCCGGGATTCGGTGATTTTGGGAGAATGGGTGATAATCTCCGTTCCATTTTTGGCAGGAGTGAAACAGGATGGGAGAAGGTCGGATTTACCCTTCTCCTGAACCACACAGAGCCTGCAAGCCCCAAAGGGGATGAGCCTCCGGTCGTGACACAGGGATGGGATTCGGA
>JASEHH010000109.1 GCA_030017685.1 Thermodesulfobacteriota bacterium
GAACCCGGTGTAAGATCATCAGCATCAATTGCGGCTCGACCGGCTTGGGCAAGATCTCGGCTGCGCCGGAGCGGAAGGCTTCACCAGCGAAACTGAAATCCTCCAATTCGACCGACAGAACCACCGGAGTGGTGGGCTGGACCCGAAAAGTCTGAGCGATGTATCTTTGAGAATCTTCCTTGTGCGGCAGGTCAATGAGCACGAGATCGGCGGCGAAGCGGGCAAGGGTCGTTTCCAAATCGCACAGGGCTACGCTTTCGGCCAGGTAACCGCCGTCGTTGAGGTTTTTCAAATACCAATCGCGCAGAAACTGATCGTCTCCGACGAATAGGATCATTTTTTTATCCGAAGTAAGCAAAACGACTCCTTCCCTGAAATCGAAAACCTTTCCCTATCTACAGTAGATTCAGCCATTAAGCCGTTTAGTAATTTAATTATTCATCGGGGTTGAAACGTATCCCCATTGCGACTTTGCACCTGGAATATACACCCTTTCTAAACTTTTTGGAAGCCCGAAGTTCAGGAAGTTATTTTTACCTTTTTTGCACATCAATCCCGAGAAGATAAGTTTAGAAAGAAAGGGTTAGAATCTGATGAAAAAGTCCATGGAGATTTAGAGGACACTGGACATCAAAACTATATATTGCTTAATAAGGGTAAAAAAGTGTGCAACAATTAAAATAGCCTATTATTGATGGTCTCGTAAAAAGTCTGAAAGAGAGATTTTTGTCATTCCTGCCCCGATTTTCATCGGGATAAACTCCAGCAGGAATCCAGTCTTTTTAGATAGTTAGAATTCTCCTGGATTCCCGTTTTCACGGGAATGACGGCTTTTTACGAAAGCATCATTATTACAATTAGATAAATTCTATTGACTTAAGGGGTTAGATATGGTAAAAAGGAAACGTAAATTCCAATTTTAGACTCAAAATGGAAATAATAGACCGATTTTTACAGACTCCTAAGACAAGTTTTTTCCTTTTCGGTCCCCGCGGAACCGGCAAGTCAACATTTGTCCATCGACATTTTAAGAATGCTATTTACATTGACCTGCTTGATCCGGAGCGGGTTCGCTTTTTCTCGGCCATGCCTGAACGACTCAGGGAGATGATAGACGTTCAACCCGAATCAGGCTTTATCGTGATCGACGAAGTGCAAAGGGTTCCCGAATTGCTCCCGGTGGTTCATAGCCTAATAGAGACCAGGAAAGGCTGGAAATTTGTTCTCACAGGTTCCAGCGCGCGTAAACTCAAACGGACAGGGATAGATCTGCTTGGGGGACGAGCTCTCCTGTATACCATGCATCCTTTCATGGCAGGAGAGCTTGGGCGCTACTTTAACTTTGATAAAGCCCTTCGCTATGGACTCTTACCTGTTGTTGTCGCTTCAGAAGATCATGAGGAGGTGTTGCGTTCCTATGCAGCCTTATATTTGCGGGAAGAAGTTCAAATGGAAGGATTAGTCAGGAACATTGGTAATTTCTCGCGTTTTTTGGAGGCAATCAGTTTTTCCCATGCGTCTATTCTAAATGTGAGCAATGTTGCCCGGGAGTGCGAGGTGGAACGGAAAGTTGTGGAAGGCTATGTGGGAATTCTCGAAGATATCCTATTAGGCTGGCATCTTCCCATCTTCACCAAACGGGCAAAACGTAAACTGGCGGTTCATCCAAAGTTTTATCTTTTCGACACAGGTGTTTTCAGATCTCTGAGACCGAAGGGCCCTCTGGATCGCACAGAGGAAATTGAGGGACAGGCCATGGAAGGATTGGTGGCCCAGCATTTGAAGGCGTGGACTGCCTACTCAAAGGGCCAAAGAAAATTGTTCTATTGGCGGACAAGATCCGGGGCAGAAGTGGATTTCGTCGTCTATGGATCAGAAGGACTTTGGGGAGTGGAAGTTAAGAATACACGTAAAATACATCCAGCCGATTTAAGAGGCCTTCGTTCATTTAAAGACGAGTATCCAGATAGCAAGAGACTATTTCTTTACCGCGGAAGAGACCGACTCATGAAGGAAGACATTCTCTGTTTGCCATGCATGGATTTCCTCAAGGAACTCCACCCCGATCGATTGCTGGATGAAGCGTTCACTTGATCAAATGAGAATGAATATTTCATTTTCCCCTTGAGGTGGAGAGTGGAGGGGGAGGATTTTAAAAAATGCAATTCACTTCTTTTTCACAAAAAAAGGATCTCTATGTCATTTCGGTGATCGGAAAAGATCGGGTTGGAATCGTCTCTGAAGTCACGCAGTTCCTCTTTAAAAAAGGTTTTAACATCGTTGATATCGAACAGTCCGTGATTCATTCCCAGTTTACCATGGTCCTTCTCATTCAGCCCCTCCGACCCCGTTTCCATCTAAACCAGCTCAGAGCAGGTCTCAATCCCCTTGCTCAGAAACTGGAGATGAAGATCACGATGACACCCCTCAAAGAATTTAAAGGACTTAAACTGGCAGAGGCCAAGAGGCCTTATGTTTTGACCATTTTGGGCACGGACCGGGCCGGAGTGGTGGCCGGTTTTTCCTCCGTTCTGGCGAAACATCATTGCAATATTGATCGGATCAAAATGATTGCCAGGGGTGAATTTCTTGCAATGGAGATGTGGGTCGACCTTCGGGAAGCCCATTTTCCTCTTCTCCGTCAGGACCTGAACGAAACGGCGAAGGGGGTGGGGATGGATATCATCGCTCAGCCCGAATCGATCTTCAAGAAGAGAAGGAAGGTGATCGTCTTCGATATGGATTCGACTATCGTCGACGGAGAGATCATCGACGAGATGGCAGAATTGGCCGGCGTGGGTAAGAAAGTGGCGGCCATCACTGAAAAGGGGATGCGAGGGGAGGTCGATTTTTCAGAATCCCTGCGAACGAGGGTATCTCTGTTGAAGGGGTTGAGGATCAAGAGCCTCGAATCGATTGCAAAGACCGTTCAACTCACCAAGGGAAGTGAAGAATTGATCGCTGCCCTGAAAGAGATGGGATTCAAAGTGGCGCTTATCAGCGGTGGATTTACCTACTTCACCAATATTTTGAAGGAGAGACTTGGATTCGATTACGCTTTTGGAAATGAGCTGGAGATCAGGAATGGAAAACTCACGGGAAGGGTGAAAGGAAAGATCATCGATGCCAGGAGAAAGGCTGAAGTCATGGATGAGATCTGCGAGAGAGAGGGGATCACCCGTGATGAGGTAGTGGCGGTCGGGGATGGCTCGAACGACCGGATCATGCTGGCCAATGCAGGCCTGGGGATTGCTTTCAATGCAAAGGAGATCCTTAAGAAGGTGGCTGACGGAGCGATTACGAGAGACCATATGAAGGGCGTGCTTTACTGCCTGGGGATCACAGACCTGGATGTAAAAAAGCAATGGAATGCCGGACAGTAAAGCCGGAATAATGGAATACTGGAATGATGGAATGATGGGTTTAATCCAATATTCCACTATTCCAACATTCCAAATGAGAGGTGGGCAAAAGAAATTTTATGGATGTATCAGAGAAACGGGATGAGCTTCGGGGGATTCGGGCGGTGATCTTCGATTTCGACGGGACGCTCGCCGTTCTCAACATCGATTTCCCTTTGATGAGAGAGAGGATCATTTCTCTGATCAGGCATTTCGGTATAGAAGAGAGGGCAATCAGGGAGAGATACCTTCTGGAGATCATCGATGAGGTTTATCCCATGATACGGGAGAAGGATTCCTCCGGTGCGGAGGAGTTTTATGATAGGGCCCATCAGATTCTCCACGAGGTTGAACTGAAAGCGGCGGAAGAGGGAAGTCTCATCCCGGGGGTAGGGGGGACATTAAGAACGCTGAGGCTGTGGGGGATCAAGGTCGGGATCGTCACAAGGAACTGTGAAGAAGCAGTCCGTAAGGTCTTCCCTGACATCGATGATTACTGCGATGCCTTCATTTCAAGGGATTCCGTCGATAAGGTCAAACCCCATCCAGACCATCTCAACTCCGTGTTAGGAGCGTTAAAGGTCTCCGGAGAGGAGGCGGTCATGGTGGGGGATCATATCATTGATATTCAGGCGGGGAAGAAGGTTGGGACGAAGACGGTCGGAGTTTTGACAGGGAGGATCAACAGGGAAGAATTTGAGAAGGCAGGGGCGGATTATATTTTAAGGGATGTTTCAGAAATCTATCCTTTATTGAAGGAGGGAATATGAAGAAAGTCATCCAAACGGAAAAGGCTCCGAAACCGATCGGACCCTACTCGCAGGCTATCCGGGCAGGAAATTTTATCTTCCTCTCCGGACAGATCCCGATTGATCCAAAAACAGGGGAATTGGTGAAAGGAGACATTCGGCAACAGACCCAGAAGGTTTTAGAAAACATTAGGGGGGTGCTGGAATCTCAAGGGCTGGGAATGCAGGATGTGGTCAAGGTGAACATCTTTCTGAAGGACATGGGAAATTTCAATGAAATGAATGAGGTCTATGCAACCTACTTCTCCTCCTCGCCTCCTGCAAGATCAACCGTGGAGGTAGCCAAACTTCCCAGGAATGCGGATATTGAGATCGAAGCCATCGCCTATATAACGTGATGACGTGGAGACAGTATCTCCATTAATAGGTGATCGTCTTTTTTTCGCCGTCGGGAGGGTTGAGATGGATGTCGAAGGTGATGGATTCGACCTTCTCCTTCGGGAGTGGAACACCGAAGATGAGTACCCTGCCTGTAAGGGGCGGCAGGGGGATGGAGAGAACAGCTTCCTGGGGCGCGGGAGCGAATTCCTCGGCAGGTTTCGGACCTGCATAGACCACCTCTTTCTGCGACACGACTACTTTGATGGAGTTTGGCAGAGCAGTCGCCATCCGGCTCCGATTCAAGACTTCAATATAGAATTCCAGGATTTTAATGGCCGAAGGGGTAGACTCGATCTCTCGAACCTTGAAGGTGACTTCTCCCAATTTAATAATGGGCTCTTCCCTGGAGAGGGGTTGGGGTAGACTTTTTCCCGGCCCTATGAAGGCGAAGAGGATTAAGACAAGAAGAAAGAAGAAAATTTTATTTCTCATCTTTTTAAAGCCCATTCTATATTTTCCCTCCGGAATTTTCAAGAACTTTGTGAATGAACCTTAACCTCTTTTCACCTTTCAAGGGTTATAACTTTTTATTTCTTTTAAAAGATACTTTTGTTGTATCTCCCAAGACGTCATTCCCGTGAAAACGGGAATCCAGAAATGGGGGAATAAGACTGGATTCCTGCTTCCGCAGGAATGACAAGTCTTTCTATCAATTGGATCCTTCCTTTTTCAAAGGGCTAAAATTGACACCAAGGGTTTAATTCGCGCTCACGAAAAAGTGTTTTGTTGTGAGATTTGGAGGGTTGTTTTATAATGATTTTCAACTGTTGGGAAAGTGAACCATGAAATCCATTCTTGCCATTGTCGGAAGACCCAATGTCGGGAAGTCTACCCTCTTTAACCGAATCGCCGGGGGGAAAAAGGCCATCGTCTATAACGAGCCTGGTGTCACACGGGACCGGAACTATGCCGATGTGATATGGGAGAAAAGCTCTTTTGCGCTGATCGATACAGGCGGGTTTGAGCCGGTCTCAAAGGACCGGATGTTCGTCCAGATGCGCGAGCAGTGTCAACTGGCCATGGAGGAGGCGGATGTGGTCCTCTTCATTATGGATGGGAAGGAGGGCCTGACCCCTTCCGACCAGGAGATTGCCGATATCCTGAGGTGTCTGAATAAACCTGTCTTTTATATCGTCAATAAGATTGATGGACCGCAGAAAGAGGAGAAGGTATTTGAATTTTACGAACTGGGTGTGGACAACCTCTTCTCCATTTCAGCAGAACATGGGTACGGCCTGAATGATTTGATGGATGAGGTGATGGAGGTCCTTCCGGAAGCGATTGAAGCAGAAGGGGATGGAGATGCAACGAAGGTGGCTATGCTGGGACGACCGAATGTGGGAAAATCTTCCCTGATCAATCGCATCCTGGGATATAAGAGGGTGATCGTGGACGAGGCTCCGGGCACGACCCGTGATGCAATCGATACCCGGTTTGAAAGGGATGGGAAGAGATATACTCTGATCGATACTGCGGGGATCCGGAGAAAGAGCCGGATCAGTCTGCGGCTGGAGAAGTATAGTATTGTGGAGGCTCTGCGGACGATTGACCGGTGCCATGTGGCGCTACTTCTCCTTGATTCGAAAGAGGGGGTTACAGATCAGGATGCAAGAATCGGCGGATTTATCCATGAGAAGGGAAAAGGATGCATCATCGTGGTCAACAAGTGGGACCTTGTAGAAAAGGATTCCCAGACCATGGTGAAATATGAAAAGGAAATCTATGAAAACCTGAAATACCTCTCGTATACTCCCATCCTCTTCATCTCCGCCCTGACCGGCCAGAGGGTGAAGAAGGTTCTCGATACGATAGACCGTGTGGCGGAAGAGGCGGAAAAAAGAATTCCCACTTCACCCCTGAATAAGGCCCTTGAAGGGTGGGTGAAAAGATTTCCGCCTCCATCCTACCGGACCCGGCAGGTCAAGTTGAACTATATCACCCAGGTCTCTGTTGCCCCACCCACCTTTTTAATTTATACTAACTTTCCGGAGGGAATCCATTTTTCGTATGAACGGTATCTATTGAACCAGATGAGGAAGGCTTTCGGCTTTACAGGGGTTCCGATCCGGCTCCAGTTCCGGAAAAAGAGAAAGGAATGACGAGATGAAAAGACGGGGGAAGAAATATCTGGTTCCAGCGGTCATCCTTTTGGCGATCCTTTTCGCCGGGGGATACTTCGTTTATTCGATGATCGGACCAAAAGGACCGAACCAGAAATTCCGAACGATAAAAGTGGAGCGGGGGGAGATCAGTTCCGTCGTGACCGCCACAGGAACAATCAATCCCGTCACTACGGTCTTGGTGGGAAGCCAGGTTTCAGGAACGATCAAAGACCTCCATGCCGATTTTAATTCCCGTGTTAAGGAAGGGCAAGTGATTGCCCAGATCGATCCGGCCATCTTTGAGGCCCAGGTTGAGCAGGGAAGGGCCAATCTTTCAAATACACAGGCGAGCCTGCTGAATGCCCAGGCGAATCTCCAGAGCGCCCAGGCCAACCTCACCAAGGCAGAGGTAGCTGTTCTGGACACGAAAAGGACCCTGGACCGAAACAGGGAACTGGTCGAAAAGAAAACCATTGCTCAAGCCACCCTGGATACTGCTCAGACCAATTATGATACAGCCGTTGCCCAGAGAGAGGTGGCGAAGGCCCAATTGGAATCGGCAAAGTTTCAGATCGAGTCGGCAAAGGCGCAGGTGGAACAGGCCAGGGCTGGTCTCAAAGTAGCGGAGACGAACCTGAAATATACCACCATTCGCTCACCGGTCAACGGGATCGTTATTTCGAGAAATGTGGATGTGGGTCAGACCGTTGCGGCCAGCCTTCAGGCCCCGACCCTCTTCACGATTGCCAAAGACCTGACCCAGATGCAGGTTGATACCAATGTAAGCGAGGCGGATATCGGCCGCATTGAAAAAGGGATGGAGGCAACTTTTACGGTGGATGCCTACCCTGAAAGAACATTTCAAGGAAGGGTTTCAGAGATCCGGAATGCGCCTATTACCATTCAGAATGTGGTCACCTACGATGTGGTGATCCAGGTGGATAACAGCGATTTAAGGTTGAAACCGGGGATGACAGCGAATGTCTCTGTTCAGATTGAGCATAAGGGAAACATCCTGAAGATTCCCAATTCAGCTCTGAGATTCAGACCGGAGTCTGCAAAAAAAGAAGAGACCAGTAACAAAAAACAGGAAGTCCCGTCATCGGATAGGGGCCGGGCGGTTTTAGAGCGATTGGCCAAAGAACTTAGTCTTACCGCAGATCAGCAATCGAAAATTGAAATGGTTCTTCGGGCCTCGAAGAGTGAATTCCAGGAAATACGGGAGAAATCGAAACCTGAGGAGGCACAGGTTCGTATCCGGGCTTTGATGCGGCAGAAGATATGGGGATTTTTGACCGAAGAGCAGAAAGAGAAGATGAAAGAGATGGGTCAATCATCAGAGAAAAGTCGGGCAAGGCCGGGTAGGGTGTGGATCTCCACTCCGGAAGGAAAACTGGTACCCGTGGAGATCACGGTTGGAATCACAGACGGAACTTTCAGCGAGGTGGTGACAGGAAATCTTCAGGAGGGAGCCGAGGTTGTGGTTGAGGAGATGATGAATAAAAAGGCCCGGCCAAGCACTCCTTCCCCCTCCACAAAGGGACTGAGGTGACAGATTTCAAATTTCAAATTTCAGATTGTAGATTGTCGATTGATTTTTAAATCTGAAATCTTACCTCTTAAATCTAAAATTTTAAAATATAAAGATGGAACCGCTCATTCAAATTAGAGATCTGGTCAAAATTTATCATCTCGGGGAGGTGGAGGTTCAGGCCCTCGGGGGTGTTTCCCTTTCGATTGAACGGAGTGAATTTGTGGCGATCATGGGCGCTTCAGGCTCCGGGAAATCGACCTTCATGAATATCCTCGGATTTCTGGATCATCCTACCAGCGGAGAATACCTTCTGGATGGTCGAAGCGGGGCAAACCTTTCGAGGGACGAACTGGCCGAGATAAGGAATCAGAAGATCGGCTTTGTCTTTCAGGGATTCAACCTGCTGAGCAGAACGTCGGCGCTGGAAAATGTTCAACTTCCACTGATCTATGGTCAAATCCCATCGAAGAGAAGGAAAGAGATGGGACAGCAGGCCCTCTCCGCAGTCGGTCTTGAGGGAAGAGCCCATCATCATCCCAGTCAGCTTTCAGGCGGAGAACAACAGCGGGTGGCCATTGCGCGGGCCCTGGTCAACCGGCCCTCCATCCTTCTGGCAGATGAACCCACCGGAAACCTCGATTCAAAGACGAGCGGGGAGATTATGGCCATCTTCCAGCGCCTCAACGGCGAAACCGGGATCACGATCGTCATGATCACCCATGAACAGGATATTGCGGCCTATGGAAGAAGGAAGATACTCTTTAAGGATGGAAGGGTGGCCAGTGATGCGTAATCTGCCTTTTAGGGCTGTTTATCAGGTCAAGGCTAAGGTTAAGGTTTAGAAATTCTTAAACTCAACCTCGACCTTAACCTCAATTTTCAATATTATGACGACACTCTTTGCCAGCCTCAGGATTGCCCTCCGTGCCCTCATGGTCAATAAGATGCGCTCCAGCCTCACCATGCTCGGAATCATCATCGGGGTGGGCGCTGTGATCGCCATGATTGCCGTGGGTTCAGGGGCAAAAAAGAAGATTGCCGACCAGATTGCGAGCATGGGATCGAATATCCTCATCGTGCTTTCGGGAAGTTCGACCAGTGGCGGGATGAGGTTCGGAGCGGGGACCGTTCCAACACTTACCATCGATGATTCAAAAGCGATTTTAGCTGAAATTCCAGGTGTCAGGCTGGTGGCTCCACATATCTCTGGGGTCGCTCAGGTCATTTTCGGAAATCAGAACTGGTCCACCCTTGTTTACGGGACAATTCCCGACCTTCTCGAGATCAGGGAATGGTCTCTCAATGCAGGCCGCACCTTCACACAACAGGACCTGGATGGCGCCACCAAAGTCTGTCTGTTAGGAAAGACAGTGGCGGATAATCTCTTCGGAGGAATCGACCCGATCGGTCAAATCGTCCGTATCAAGAAGGTTCCCTTTACGGTCATCGGTGTCCTTGCTCCCAAGGGTCAATCGGCCTGGGGAACGGATCAGGATGACACCATTTTTGTTCCCCTGACTACGGCACAGAAGAGGCTTTTCGGAATGCAGTTTCCCGGAATGGTAAGGGTGATCAACGTCCAGGCCAGAGAACCTGAAGTGATGAAGACCGTGGAGGAACAGATTACAGAGCTTCTTCGGCAGAGGCACCGGATTCAACCCGGCCAAGAGAATGACTTTTCAGTTCGAAACCTGACCGAGGTTGCCTCAAGCGCGGAGGAATCGGCGAAAGTGATGTCCCTTCTTTTGGGGGCCATCGCCTCCATCTCTTTGATTGTCGGGGGGATCGGGATCATGAACATCATGCTCGTTTCGGTCACAGAGAGAACAAGGGAGATTGGGATTCGAATTGCTGTGGGTGCAAAAGGGAGAGATATCCTTCTCCAGTTTCTCATCGAATCGCTGGTGCTCAGTCTGGTTGGGGGAACACTGGGGA
>JASEHH010000275.1 GCA_030017685.1 Thermodesulfobacteriota bacterium
TTCTCCCATCTGACCAAAGAGATTTCGGAACTGAAACGCCAGGGCTATGAAATCGTCCTGGTCTCATCCGGAGCCATTGCGGCCGGGATGGAGAAATTAGGCTATAAAACCCGTCCTCAATCGATCACTCAGAAACAGGCCACGGCAGCCGTGGGTCAGAGCCGGCTGATCCATATCTATGAAAACTATTTCTCCCGCTACCAGCAGATGGTCGCCCAGGTTCTTCTCACGCATGACGACCTGAGCCACCGCCGGAGATTCCTCAATGCCCGAAATACCCTCCTTGCCCTCCTCGAGTTAGGAATCATTCCGATCATTAATGAAAATGATACGGTCGTCGTTGACGAGATCAAAGTCGGTGACAATGATAACCTTTCCGCACTCATCACCAACCTCATCGAGGCTGACCTCCTCATCATCCTGACCGATATCGAAGGCATTTGTGAGGGAGACCCGAGAAGTCACCCCGATGCGAAATGTATCTCCCTGATCGAGGATATCGATGCGGATATGGAGGGGGTGATGGGAGAGACAAAGAGCCAGATGAGTGTCGGCGGGATGGCGAGCAAGATCCAGGCTGCCAGAAAGGCATCCCGCTTCGGGATCCCCACGGTGGTCGCCTGCGGCACAAAAAAGGAAGTCCTTCGACAGATCTTAAAAGGAAAGGAGATCGGGACGCTCATCCTCCCCAAGATGAAGACACTGAGCAGTCGAAAACACTGGATCGCCTTTAATCTGAAACCCAAGGGCGATGTCATCGTGGATGAGGGGGCCAAGAAGGCCATCGTCCAGAAGGGCAAGAGCCTTCTTCCCTCGGGTGTGCTGGTGGTGAGGGGTTCTTTCGACAGGGGAGATTCGGTCTCCTGCATTGGGCCTCGCGGAAAGGAGTTTGCCAGGGGGTTGGTCAACTACAGCGTTCAGGAGCTTGATAAGATTAAGGGCCATCGAACCAATGAGATCGAAAAGGTTCTGGGCTATAAGTATTCGGATGAGATCATCCACCGGGATGACTTGGTGGTCTTATGAAAGAACAGATGGATATGAAGCTGGAAGCGAAAGAGATGGCAAAACGGGCCAGGGAGGTTTCCCGCCTGCTGGCCCGGCTCTCGACCGACACGAAGAATAAAGCCTTATTTGAAATGGCGGATGATCTGGAAAAGAACCAGGCTTTCCTGATCGAGAAGAACAGAAAGGACCTGTATGCAGGTGAGCAGGCACACCTCTCTTCCGCGATGATGGACCGGCTGGGAATGACCCCTGCGGTGATTCAGGCAATGGCAAAGGGCCTCCGGGAAGTGGCCCGTCTTCCCGATCCCGTGGGAGAGATCGTAAAGATGTGGAGAAGGCCGAATGGGTTGACCGTGGGAAGGATGAGGATTCCCATCGGTGTCATCGGAATCATCTATGAATCGAGACCGAATGTAACCGCGGATGCGGCAGGCCTCTGCCTTAAATCGGGCAACGCCATCATCCTCAGGGGAGGTTCAGAGGCTTTTCACTCCAATCAGGCCATCGTCCATATCCTTCAAAAAGCCTTAAACAAGGCGGATGTTCCGGAGGAAGCGGTCCAGATCTTTTCCCGGACCGAAAGGGAAGCCATCCAGGAGATGCTCCAGCTCGAAGAGGAGATCGATCTCATCATCCCCAGGGGAGGGGAAGCCTTGATCCGTTTTGTGACGACCCATTCGAAGATCCCGGTCATCAAACATTATAAGGGGGTCTGCCACATCTTCGTCGATGAGACTGCGGATCAGGAGATGGCCCTGCGGATCTGCCTCAATGCCAAAGTCCAGCGGCCCGGGGTATGCAATGCCATGGA
>JASEHH010000276.1 GCA_030017685.1 Thermodesulfobacteriota bacterium
TGCTCCGCCTGCATCATCACTCCGAAGATGGTCGATACGGCCAATCATCCCAATATCAACCTTCTCACCTATTCTGAAATTATTCGTGTCGAGGGGAAGGCCGGACATTTCAAGGTAACCGTCCGGAAGAAACCCCGTTATGTCGATGTGACCAAATGCACGGCCTGTGCGGACTGCGTGCCTCAGTGTCCGGTGACTCTTCCCAATGAATTCGATATGGGCCTCGGGATGAAAAAGGCAATCTATATCCCCTTCCCTCAGGCCGTCCCGCTCAAATACACCATGGATCGCAGAGGCATCCCGCCCTGTACAGCCACCTGTCCTCTCCACTGTAATGCGCAAGGATATGTGGCGCTCATCTCCCAGGGAAAACTGAAGGAGGCCCTTGCCCTGGTGAGGGAAACTCTTCCATTCCCGGAGATCCTTGCCTATGTCTGCGCCCATCCGTGTGAAAGAGAATGTAAACGGATCGAAGTGGACCGTCCTGTCTCCATCTGCGATTTGAAACGATTTCTGGTCGACCATGTCGAAGAAACGGAGTTCGATCCCGCGCCCGCTGAAGAAAGATCTCAAAAAGTTGCTATTGTCGGAGCAGGACCTTCCGGATTAACGGCCGCCTTCGATCTGAGGAGGATGGGCTATCCTGTCACCCTTTTCGAATCGCGAAGTGAACTGGGCGGTCTCCTCACCCATGGATTTCCCTCTTACCGTCTGCCCGTCGAGGTCGTGAAAAAAGACCTCTCTGTGATTGAAAAGATGGGAATAGGAATTCGTCTTAACACGGAGGTGGGGAGGGACATCTCTTTTGAGGAGATTCAAAAAACCTATGACGCGATCTTTTTAGCTGTCGGTTCAACCGGAGCCGGGCCGATTTCGGAAGTTTTCAGGGGATTGAAAAAGAACCGCAGGGGAATGATCCAGGTCGATCCTCTTACTCTCGAAACCAACGTGAAGGGTGTTTTCGCAGGAGGAGACGGAGTCACCGGGCCCGGAACCATTGTCGAATCGATGGCGCAGGGAAGAAAAGGGGCGATTTCAATCGACCGCTCTATCCGCGGGGAAGATCTCCGCTACGGCAGGGAGTCCGAAGGAAGACAGGTCTCACCGATGCAGAGCCTCCTGCCCGATTTAAAAAGGGATGAGCGGGAACTTCTCCCCCATATGGTCAAACCCATCGGACCCGGTCTGACCCTGGAAGAGGCAATCGAAGACGCAAAACGTTGCCTTAACTGCGGAGGATGTTCCGACTGCGGCGAGTGCGCCAGGTACTGCCAGCCCAAAGCCATTGCTTACGGGATGAAGGAAGAGATCCTCGAACTCCATGTGGGAGCCATCATCCTATCAACCGGGTTCGATCCTTTCAACCCGGAGTTAAAACCCGAATTCGGCTATGGAGTTTATCCGAATGTCCTTCACGGGATCGAGATGGAGAGGCTCTGCTCCGCCTCCGGTCCCACAAAGGGAGAGATCTTGATCCAGGGGAAGAAACCGAAGGAGATCGTCTTCATCCACTGCGTGGGATCGAGGGACAAGACAGTTGGAAATGAATATTGCTCGAGGGTCTGCTGTATGTACACTGCCAAACAGGCCCACCTGGTCAGGGATAAGATCCCGGATGCCCATATCACCGTCCTCTATATGGATGTGAGGGCCTTTGGAAAGGGATTCGAAGAATTTTACGAGAGGGTTCAAAAAGAGGAGATTATCTACCGGAGGGCAAATCCCTCTGAAGTCTATCGAAGAAACGGCAAACTGGTGGTGAGGGGCGAAGATACTCTCCTGGGAGAGCCCATTGAACTGGAGGCTGATCTGGTCGT
>JASEHH010000110.1 GCA_030017685.1 Thermodesulfobacteriota bacterium
GAGACATGGGTTCGATATTGATCCCATTCGATCTTCTTGTTCTCAATAAATTTATGAAAAATGTGATCTCCCAATGTTTCTCTGACCAGCTCACTTTGCTCCGTCAGTTGGACTGCTTCGTATAAATTTCCGGGAAGCGAGTCAATCCCGTGCTTTTTCCTTGCCTCCTCGGACATCTCAAAGATATCTTCCTCAACCGGAGGAGGAAGTTCATATCCCTTTTCAATCCCCTTTAGCCCTGCAGCCAGCATCACAGCGAATGCCAGATAAGGATTGCAGGCCGGATCAGGGGAGCGCAATTCCATACGTGTCGCCTTTTCTTTGCCGGGTTTATACATGGGCACACGGACAAGCGCCGATCGGTTCCTACGAGCCCATGAAATATAGACTGGCGCTTCGTAGCCCGGGACAAGCCTCTTATAGGAGTTGACCCACTGGGAAGTGATAGAGGTGATCTCTTTCGAGTGTTTCAGAATTCCGGCCATATAAGACTTAGCTATTTTTGAAAGATGGAATTCATCTTTTGGATCGAAGAAAGCATTCTTGTCACCCTTGAAAAGAGATTGATGAGTGTGCATCCCGCTTCCGTTCTGTCCGAAAATCGGTTTAGGCATGAAAGTGGCATAAACACCATGTTTTAATGCAATCTCCTTGACCACAAGTCGATAGGTCATGGCATTGTCCGCCATCGCCAGGGCTTCGGCATAACGGAGGTCAATCTCATGCTGACTGGGAGCAACTTCGTGGTGACTGTATTCGACACGGATGCCCATCGCTTCCAGGGTGAGAATGGTTTCCCTCCGGAGTTCGGTTGCGACATCAAGGGGAGTGAGATCAAAATAGCCTCCTTTGTCGAGTATCTCTGTTCCATCATTTCCTTTGAAATAGAAGTACTCTAACTCAGGACCGACATAAAGCGTGTAGCCTAAATCTTGCGCCTTTTTAAGCGCCCTTTTTAGAGCCCAGCGGGGGTCTCCCTTATAGGGAGTTCCATCGGGTTCATAGATATCGGCAAACATCCTGGCGACCGCATTCTCTTTCGGCCTCCATGGAATGATCTGAAAGGTTTTGGGGTCGGGCTTGGCGATCATATCGCTCTCATCGATACGGGCATAGCCCTGAATCGAGGAGCCATCAAATCCCATCCCTTCCTCAAGGGCCCCTTCCAGCTCATCGATGGTAATGGCAAACCCCTTCAAAGACCCAAGGATGTCCGTGAACCAGAGCCGAATGAACTTGACATCATTCTCCTTCGCCATCTTCAACACATACTCTTTGTCCTTTTCCATCATGTCCTCCTTGTCTGAGAAGTAAGATTATAAATTCTATCGGTAAGGGTAAAGAGGCCCGTTTCGTTAAAGGGTTACGTTAATCGTCTTAGAATTATTATCCTTACCCTTTGACGCTATTTGACGCTAAACGATACGGGCTTCCTAACCGTAACCTTTGCCCAAAGACTATTTTCATAACTTGAGATTGACAACCCCTTCATCGTAGATTTTATTAAAACAAAAAGCGCCTCTTACGGATTACTGAAGAGACGCCTTTGTCATTCCAATACCTCGTTGTATTAAAGAAAATAAAAGCAAATAACATGCCATCAGTTGTCATTTGGTTGGCCAAGTTTTGGATTTGTAACTCGTTGAAATTAAATAAAATTATATTGGCCTAGGAAAGGATGTCAGTTTAAGAGGGTATTAAAGGATGAAGACAGATGATGGTTTTTCGTCATGCTGATTAAAATAAGGCATTAGATTCATTATTCCAAAGATCCGTATGACCCCACATGACCCCGTGATATTGACCCATTCGGCAATGCCCAACCCCACCCTTTAGGTCGGGATAAAAAGCGCCACTCAGGGTCAACCCAGAGCAAGCCTCGGTCTTTAGACCGGAGAAGTCGAAGGGTTGACATGTATAACGTTATCCATTATATTGAAATCAGAAAGATTGTCCAAAGACAATTCCTTTTCCCAAAGGTTACAATTTGATCAAATCTTTTTTTGATCGTGGTACCGAAGACATCTTTAATCGGACGAGTTCGAAAGAGGCTCGACTTACCTGTCCGGAGCGGATCTGGCCCACAGCCCGGAGAAAGCTCGATCAATTGAATGCCGTGATTTCATTAAATTCATTGCGAATTCCACCGGGGAATAAATTGGAGGCTTTAAAAGGTGATCGACGAGGGCAATACAGCATTCGGATCAATGATCAGTTTCGAATATGCTTTATTTGGGCTTCCGACGGTCCGGAAAGTGTTGAAATTACGGATTATCACTGAGGACTCCTGGAAATTTTCATGAGGTTAGAGTCTTTCGTAGAAAGGAGAGGTAAATCATGGTTCGCATTCCCACGAGTGGTCCTCCGACCCATCCGGGAGAGATGCTTCTAGAAGAGTTTCTGAAACCGCTCGGCATGTCTCAAACAGAGCTCGCTGCAAAAATTGGCGTGTCATACCCGCGCATTAACGAACTGATCCATGGCAAGCGAGGGATTACCCCGGATACAGCGCTTCGCCTTGAGCAACTTTTTGGTATGGAAGCTCAGTTCTGGCTCAATCTACAGCTGGCATGGGATCTCTATCATCTTCTCCGTTCACCCGCTGCCAAACGAATCAGAAAAATCAAGCAGTTGCCGGCTCTTGTGGCGGTTGTCAGTCGTTGACCGGCATGTGCCCCATCCCGCCAATGGCGGGATAAGCAGAGCTTCCAGGGTTCAAAAGAGCAATGGAGGGGCTGTCCCCGAAATAGGCCAGGAGAGATACTATGGACACGGACAAATTTTTAGAGGTGGCGAAGAAGTTAGATTCGAAGAAGAAGGGAAAGAAAGAAGAGTTCGAAAAGCTCAAGAAGCTCTTTGAGCGATTCCATCTCTTAAACCGGGCCTATCTGGATAAAGAAACATTTGAAAAGGCACAGGAATCGATCTCCTCCATCGCGGAGGCGATGGCCAACACGATCCGTTATCTCGATGAGGAGATCGCCCGGTTGAGAAACAAAGGAAGGAAACAGCCTTTTGAAAATGTGGCTCTCGCCGAGATGCAGAAGACCCAGAAGAGAAATGAGATGCTGGTCAATGAGTATCTGGCTGGGGCTACGAAGTAAACCCCGTTAGTAATTCCAGTCGTTGCGACTCGAAACCGAGCGAGGAATTATTTCTAACGGGGTAAATGGTTCTAGTGTCGTGTTTCAAGATGTCGTTCCCATTCCCATCAAAGGGTGATCTGTTTTTGAGCTGCCGACCTTCGATCCCACCCCTTTAAATTGCGGTTGACTCCCCTCTGATGGCAGCGGATTAAAAGGCTTCTAACGAGTCAACCGGCCTGAGTTCGTCAGGAACAATGAAGATGGCGTATCTGTCCTCAACGAGGTCACCGAAAATCAGCTTGGCCCATTCCAACCCGGATTTGATCTGCGTCTCTCCCCTCAAGTCTTTTCTTCTTTCCGCCAGCACTCCGATGAGGTCCTCTTTTGTAGGATCGCCATTCTTGAGAAAGACTTTGTAAGTGATCATCCCGTTCCCTCCTTGTTCATATGACCCTTTTGCCCTTCCTGTCGATTTTCTCTTCCCTTTGAATCGTTTTTCCGGGCCGGAGTTCTTTGCCCTCTCACGCCTTTTTCGTTTTCTTCTTTGCCTTGACCACCTGCAGCTCATAACCCAGGTGGTCAAGAATTTTTACAACCGTGTCGATCCGGGGGTGGGTCCCCTTCTTCAAAGACCGGTAGAGGCTGGCGCGGTCAACCTCCAATTCCATCGCCACCCTCCGGACCGAAGACTCCTCCTGAATCAGTCGCCAAAGCGTTTCCACCAAATCTTCCATAATGATAAAGTCACCACATGTGTTTAAAAAATAACATGAGATGTATTTATCACATCCGCATTCTCCTGTCAAGAAAAATATTTCGGGGAATATCATTCTCATTTAGAGCAGAAATTAAGTGGTTCGTAAGGATTCGATGATATTCATTCGCGCGGCCCTAACTGCGGGCAATACCCCGCCCACAAAACCCATGATCAAAGAGAAGGCGATGGCTTTCCAGGCGATGTCGAAGGTGAGGGTGAAGTCAAAAGCCAGTTCTGAGAAGGTCTGAAAATTCATCGTCGAGACGGTGAGGAACCGGAGAAATGAAGCGAAGAAGAGGCCGATCAGACCTCCGATCAACCCAAGGAGCAAGGCCTCAAATAGAAAGGCACTCAGGATACTATTTCTCTGAAACCCGAGGGCGCGCATCGTCCCGATTTCAGCGGTGCGGGTTGAGACAGCGGCATACATCGTGATCATCGCGCCGATGATCGCTCCCAGGGAGAAGATGATCGTGAGGGATGTCCCGAGGATCCGAAGAAAGGTGGCCATCATCTCCGATTGTTCCGCATAGTAGCGGTTTTCACGCTTTGCCTCGAGCGTCAGGCGCGGGTCATTTTCAATCCGTTTCTTAACCACATCAAACTGCGAGGGATCGCGCAGTTTAAAGATGACAGAAGAGTAAGCATACCTCCGAAAGGTCTGCATCAGTTGTTCCGCATCCCCCCAGACCTCAGAATTGAATCCGGTATTGCCGGCATCAAAGACTCCCACCACTTTCCATTCCCGCAATCCGAAGCGAAGCGTCTCGCCCAGACCGCTTCCTTCGAAACGTTCTGCTACGCTTCGGCCTGTGACGAGCTCGGATGTGCCTAACCTGGGAAGTCGTCCCTCGATCAATCTCACCTGGGGACGCAGGGCAAGGGAACTCTTTCCGATCCCCCGGATCGTGATATAGTTCTCCTGTTTCGTTCCACGTTTGTGGAGGCTGATGATGACAACGGACTCTTTTGCGAGAAAGGGTTGGCCGTCTTCACCGATGGCCACTTCAGGTTGGGTCTCTATGATGGAAGCCTGGTATCGGTCAATTCCGCTCTGAACTTCGGTTGCCGAACCCTTTCGAATGACCACCACATTGTCACTCGAGCCTGTCTCCACCAGAGTCTTCTGCAAGCCCTGGGCTAACATCAGCATGGCTGCAAAGACAAAGACCACAAGGGCCATGCCCGATGCGGTCAGAATCGTTGTGAGCCTGCGCGTCCAGAGGTTACGAATACTGTAAGAGAGAGGCACGCCCAATTAACCGATCCTCCTCAATCCATCCGCAATACGAATCCTTACGGAGCGATAGGTTGGAACAATGGCTGCTATAAGTCCAATGATGATGGAGGCGGCCAGATCCATATAGATTGCCTCCTCGGCCACATTGAAAACCGGAAAGTAATTGCTCAACATTTTTCCGACTATTCTGGCAACCGGAAAGGTGAGGACAATGCCGAGAAAGCTTCCGATCAGGGTGATGACCATTGATTCTCCGACGATCATCCCTGCAATCCGCCAGCCCCGGTAGCCCAGGGTTTTAAAAATGGCGTATTCACCGATCCGTTCGCGGTAGGTCATGGACATGGTGTTGGCAACGACGGCGATGATGATGATAATGACCACAAAGGAGACCAGCTCGATCGCCATAATGATCGTCTCGGACATGGAGATGAAAGAGAGCTGAAAAGCCTTTTCCGTTTCCGTCAATGTCTCTGCCAGTGAATTTTTAAAGGTTTGATCAATGGCAAGGGCGACTTCTGTGGCGCGGTCCGGCCGGGTTACACCGACCATATACCATCCAGCCTGATCGGCGCGGGCAGAGGCTCTCTTTTTCATTGTTTCATTGAGATAGTCCCAGTGGAAAAAGAACTGGGTTTCGTCGATCGTCTCATCTCTTCCCCGATAAATTCCCCGCAGGACAAAATCCCAGTTGCCCGGGTAGATCGTTCCCCTGAGGGTGACCGTATCGCCGATCTTCCAGCCGAATCTCTTGGCCAGTTTTCTGCCTGCTACAAAACCCTTCCGGTCGCGGAGAAAAGCATTTGTTTCTTCGGGGGAGAGGAGGTATTCGGGGTAGAGTTGGAGATAGCTCTTTGCATCCACGGCAAAATTGGCAAAGAAATTCTTTTCATCGATATAAACCCCTCCGAACCAGTTGCCCCAGGAGACGACCTTCACCCCATCGACCTGCCGGATCTTATCCTTATAGGAGAGGGGCAGGTGGAAGATCAGGGAGATGGAACTTCGGGTGACCAGACGTGAAGCGGAGGAAGCTTCCACCCCTCCGTACCAGGCATTGATGAAGGTCCGAAGAAGGCCAAAAGCGAGGATGGCAACGGTGATGCCGAGGATGGTTAGGAGAGTTCGGAGTTTGTGACGAAAGGCATTTCTAATGAGGATCTTGAGAATGAACATCGTTCAAGAATCCCTTTTCCAGGCGTCTGATGACTCTCGCCTTTTCAGCTGCTCTTGGATCGTGTGTCACCATGATGATCGTTTTATTGGATTCACGATTGAGCCGGTCCATCAATTCAAGGATCTCTCTGGCGGCTACCTTGTCCAGGTCGCCTGTGGGTTCGTCTGCAACCAGAATGGCGGGATCAGTCACAATGGCCCGGGCAATGGCGACTCTCTGCTGTTCGCCCCCTGAGAGTTGAGCAGGATAGTGGTCCATTCTCTCCTCCAAATTGACGATTCGAAGCGCAATCTCCACGTGCTCGTTTCGTTCCTTTCGGGAAAGACCGGTGAGGAGAAGAGGAAGTTCAACGTTTTCAAAGGCCGTAAGCACCGGGATCAGATTGTAGAACTGAAAGATGAACCCCACATTGACCGCCCGCCACTCTGCCAGTTCATTCTCGGAGAGGGCTGTGATGTCAATGCCTCCCACCCGTATGGCTCCGCTATCGACCTGATCGAGGGCGGCAATCAGATTGAGGAGGGTGCTTTTTCCCGAACCGGATGGCCCCATCAATGCGAGAAATTCTCCCTCTCCGATGTTAAGATTAATATCGACCAGTACGGGGATCGTCCGGTTACCCCTCCGGTAGGATTTGCTCACATCGATGATTTCGACAATGGGCGTCATGATTTTAAATCATCAGGTCAAGGTTAAGGAGCCTGTTGCACAAACCCACTTTCCATGCTTCGACAAGCTCAGCACGAACGGAAAAAGTCGATGATTTCGATACAAACTCCGTTCACCCTGAGCCTGTCGAAGGGTGTTTTTAGCATTCGTGCAACAGATTCTAAGGTCGAGGTTGAGAAAATCGAAAACTAATTCTCAGCCTCGACCTATATTATTATTTTTCCGCCACTTTTATCTTCAGACCATTTCTTAACTTTTCAGGGGGATTGAGGACAACTTGCTGTCCGACTTTGATTCCATCAAGAATCTCAACCATATCACCGATCTTAACTCCGGACCTTACCGGAGTTTCAATGACCCTATTCTCTTCGATAAGAAAGACGGTTTCCCTGCCTTTTTTATTCACGATGGCGGATTGGCTAATAGCCGAACGGGGTTTCTGCTCTTCAGGCTTGGCCGGCCTGGAGAGAAAGGCAACCTTTGCGCTCATCTCCGGAAGAACACGGGAATCTTTATCGACAAAACGGACTTTTACCATAACCGTTGCTTTGGTGCGATCAGCCGTCGGGACAATCGTATGAATGGCGCCACGAAAACGTTCTCCGGGCAGGGCATCAAGCTGGATCTCACAGGGTTGCCCCACTTTAATCTTATTGAGATTTGATTCGGAGACATCGGCTTCCACCTGAAGGGAATTCATATCCGCAATCGTAATGACAGCCGATTTGGCATTTGCCGCCGCACCAATGGGCGTGACGATATCTCCCACATCCGCATTCTTTGTGAGGACCACTCCATCAAAAGGGGCCCGTATCGAGGTGTATTCGAGTGAGATATTGGCTCCTTCCAGGCCGGCGAGATTGGCTTTTAAGGTCGCCTCTGCCGCCTCAACAGCCGCAACTGCCTTCTCATAACGGGCAAGGGCAGAATCATAAGCGGCCTTGGCAATAAATCCCTTTGCGAGAAGCGCTTTATTTCTTTCTAAATTGAGGGTCGCTTCCCTGAGCTCCGCTTTTACAAGTTCAAGGTTTGAGCGGGCCGCATTCACATTGGCCGTAGCCTGGTCTTTGGCCGCTTCGACATCCTGACTTTCGAGGCGGGCAATGATCTGGTCTTTTTTTACGCGGTTCCCTTCTTCAACCCCCAGCCAGATCAGACGGCCTGTCACTTTTGAAGCGAGGGCGGATTTGCGCTGTGGAACGACATAACCACTTGCATTGAGGATAGTCAGAGCTTGTGAGGGGTAGACCTGAGTGACGGTTGCGATCTGGACCTGAATGGCAGGAGTGAAGATGCCTTTGTAATAGAGGACGCCTGAAAGGATGACCACAAGGACCAGGAGAACCCAGAAGACGATCTTCTTCCGTCTACGGGGCCGTGAGATAGCCCTGGTTTTTTCGATCTTCAGCTTTGAGAGGTCTTCGTTGGCCATAGACTCATTTTTTTCCTTTAGTCACTCACCAGATCTAAAAATTTAATTCATCCTAACATATTCGCATAGATAGAACAACGAAGTCACCACGATTAGGGTTTTGACCACACTAAACAGTTTATGTATAATGATAGTGTAGACCAGGCACCTGCTGGTTTAAATGTGGGATAAAGAGACGGTTTGAAGAATCAGGAATTCCTACCTTCAAAACAATCTCTCTAAATCCTCATGGATAGCTAAGTCTATTTTTTCTATATCGGGATTTGGGCTCAACGGCTAACGGGTAAGATAAGGACTAAACTGTTACAAATAGGGAGGTGTCCCTAATTTCACTAATTTCATAATTTAAGGAGTAATTTATGATGAATCACGGACAATATGGGAATAAAACCATTGGTTTGAAATTGTATGTGGTGCTCGTCGGGGTTTTTTGGACATTAGCGATGGGAGCTTCGTTTGTCTGGAATGTGGTTGAGGAAAATCGTGGAATGGAACAAATTGCTCGTACCCATGCAGGGACTACCATTGAAATGGATGTATTTTCCCGTCGCTGGGCTACCATACATGGAGGAGTCTATGCCCTCATTACTGAAAAGACGCAGCCCAATCCTTATTCAGATGTTCCCGAAAGGAATATCAAGACGCCTTCAGATAAGGAATTGACGTTAATGAATCCACACCATATGATGCGACAGATCCATGAATTAAGGAGGCGCGAATTAAGTGTCCAAGGACATATGACCAGTCTTAAACCAATTAACCCCGAAAACGCTCCAGACCCATGGGAAGAAAAGGCCCTCAAGCTACTCGAAGGGAAAACGACATCAGAGGTGAGTTCCATCGAACTGGTACAGGGCGAGCCTTATATGCGTATGATGCGGGTGCTGCCAACCGAACAGGGATGCCTCAAGTGTCACGCTAGGCAGGGGTTCAAGGTAGGAGATATTCGCGGAGGGGTCAGTGTCGCCATACCCATGAAACCTTTGCTGGCCATTGCACACTCTCACATCTTTTCCCTTGCTGTATGGCATGGAATCATTTGGCTTCTGGTACTGGGGGGAATAGGTGCAGTGACTCTCCACTTGAAACGACGTATCGCTCAACAAAGACAGGCAGAAGAAGCATTGCGGGAAAGTGAACAGCGCTATCGGAGCTTGTTTGACCGCATTCCTATAGGGCTCTACCAGACTACACCCCAAGGGCAGATTATCGATGCTAACCCTGCCTTAGTTGAGATGTTGGGATATCCAGAACGGATGTCCTTGCTTGCCTCAAATGCCGCTGACACCTATGTGAATAGTGAAGCCCGGACTCGATGGCAGAGCATTATGGAGTGTGAAGGGGTTGTCCTTAATTATCAAAAGGAATTACGTCGCTACGATGGAGCGAACATATGGGTGAATGAAAATACTCGTATGGTCCGGGATAAGGAAGGCCATGTTTTATTTTACGAAGGAAGCTTTCAAGATATCACGGAACGTAAGCAGATAGAGGAAGAACGCGAAAAATTGATTCGTGAACTTCAGGAGGTTCTGGCCAAGGTAAAAACGTTGAGCGGGTTTATTCCCATATGTGCCTCCTGTAAAAAGATTCGCGATGATAAAGGATATTGGGAACAGGTAGA
>JASEHH010000111.1 GCA_030017685.1 Thermodesulfobacteriota bacterium
ATTCAGATTGCGATATGATTTTGGCCCCCTCCCCTTTGTCCCCTCCCGCCAGGGGAGGGGAGAGATTTTGGGGGGCGGTTATTTCTGTTTCAGAGGAATTACGTTGGCCTTGTCGGAATCTGGGTTTCTGGGCGACTCCGCCTTCCGCAGAAGATTCGGGGACACGTTCCAGCGCAGTCCATCATCGGTGATTACGGTAACCGTCTTCCTATTATATCGGGTCAACATTCCGAACACGGGTGGACGCCCCCCGGGCTGAAAGGTCACACGATCGCCAATCTTGAACTCCAACATCCGCCCATGTGCACGCATCTGGTTTAAGAAGCGAAGTCGCTCCACGATCCTATGATTGAGGTCGATCAGTTCTGCCTCGGTAAGTTCGTCAATGTCAATCTTCATGTGACTGCCTCCCCGATTCGAATCCTCCGCTATCATGATCCTGTCCGGGTCAATCAAGAAACGTCATTCCGAAAGCAGTCCCGCCGAAGGCGGGACAGAAAAACACTGGATTCCGGGTCAAGCCCGGAATGACAAGCTACACAGGGACTACTTATTGTAATGTGTAAAACATTAATTTTTTTGCATTTATTAAGCATATACAAAGCCCGATGGATAGATTTACGCTGTTATAGGATTTCGACTGCCCCTAAGATGCGTTCTTTTGTTTCGAGTGGAGTGTTATTCTGTCTGGCTTTTTCTACGATCTCCTTGCCCATTAAGGCGGCTCCGAGGGCTCCGGTGATCAGGGGTTCTTCGGGAACTAAAATCTCTTGTCCCAGTTGCTCGGAGAGGGCTTGAAGCAACCCCCTGTTCTTTCCTCCTCCACCGGTCACAATGACGGCTTGCTCCACCCTCAGTCGGTTGACCATTCTGCATATCCTGTCCGCAAGGGACTGATGGACTCCTGCGAGGAGGTCGGAGAGGGGAACACCCTCTGCGAGACTGGCAGCCACCTCCTGTTGGGCATAGATGGTGCAGATATTGCTTATCGTTGCAGGATGGCTGCTCTGCAGGGAGAGATCCCCAACGGTATCCAGAGATACCCCGAGCGTATCAGCGATTACCTCTATAAATCGACCGCTTCCAGCCGCGCATTTATCATTCATCACGAAATCGATAACCTTCCCAGAGACGTCGATCTTTATTCCTTTGACATCTTGCCCGCCGATATCGATGATCGTCCTGGCTTCCGGAAAGAGATGGACAATTCCCCTCGCATGGCAGGTGATCTCGGTGAACTGTTTGTCGGCAAAAGGGACGTTAATTCTACCGTAGCCTGTAGCGACAATAAAGGTGATTTCCTGAATAGAAAGGGCGGCTTGTTTCAGGGCCTCTTCCATCACTCTGTTGGCCAACCGGCGCTGCTCCGGACCCGTCGGTCCAATGATCGATGCGATGATTCCTTTGT
Organism: Thermodesulfobacteriota bacterium; assembly: GCA_030017685.1. Taxonomy (GTDB): domain Bacteria; phylum Desulfobacterota; class BSN033; order BSN033; family UBA1163; genus RBG-16-49-23. The sequence goes on from JASEHH010000111.1 coordinate 1,409, forward strand.
TCAGGATCACCACCTTCGTCATCGTTGAACCGATATCAATGCCGGCAAAGTAGGAAGTCAATAGTATCTCTCAAAGGTTGAGGCCCCCTCACCCTTCCCCTCTCCCCGCTGGGGAGAGGGAGGGGGTGAGGGGGATTAGGTTGCCCTGTTGGATTGAATCGACTCCAGGGTTTCAACAAAAGCGTCGATTTTGTTTCTCGTATCGACCTCCGAATATGAGGTGATATCGATGATATCGCTTTCCAGAATCAGCGAAGGAAGCTCCCTGTAAACCTTCTCCTTCTGGCCGCCTTTACCGATCATATAGACAGGAATGGGTTTATAAATTTTTGCAAGTTGATGCAATTGCCAGATGAGACCCACATGCCAGGTTCGGCATGAAAATGCCTCATGCATGACGACGCCGTCAATCTTATACTCTTCGATCCAGTTGATCAATCGTTCCACATCGGGTTCGGATCCAGGCCGCTTCTTGGCTTTATCATACCAGAACGTCCAGTATCCGAGCCACCTCCATGCCAGGTGCTCGATGGGATCCTTCGTTTCGGGAAGATCCATCTCATTAAGAGGGGCAACCATTCGGTAGGTGGTCTCTACAGGAAAGGATGCTCCCTTGCTATTGAAGTAATTGAAATCGTTCAGGGCATACCAGGCGGGCAATCCGCCTCCCCACATCAACCTGTACTTCTCGTTTTCAACCTCCCCTTCTCCTCTGGCGATCTTCTCCTCCAATTCCTTCTTAAGGTCCACAAAGAAATCATAAGCCTTCTGGGTCGCCATCATAAAGTTGATTGGCACCATGGTATTCATGGCGTCGCCTGTCCCCATGGGGCAGGGCGCGGCCCGCCGGAGTTTATAGGTCTCGTCAATCAAATTCCAGGTCCGATCGCTCAGATTCACCAGCTCCCTCAGCCGGTCATAATCCATTTTCTTTTTCGTCTGCTCTTCGAGGAAGGCTACCAGCCCGCGCAACTGTTTGACGATATATTGATGGTAATAGCCCAGAACCTCCCTGTGGTCACGATTCTCCTGGAAAAGGGGATAGGGAAGATCGATATTATAGATAGGGACATCCGGCATAAATTGCTGGGAGGCCTGATACCACTTCGATCGCGGATCACAGAGGATCTGGCCGCTTGAGATCATAAAATCAGGCCTGACCTGCCCGCCCCAGGGAGCCTCCGGAGGCATCTGCCCCAGTTCTTCCCTCCACTGATCAAAACCGATCCCGCAAAGGGCATACGTGCATAATGAACGGGAGAAACCGAGCGATTCCGCTCTTTGAAGGAACCTCTCCGCATCCCTCTTTGCGCCACAGATGCCGGCGAAGTTCTCTGTCCACACCGGGATCACATCGAGAGCCCTGAAGATCTCCTCGTGATGGCAGACAATGAAGGTATAGGCCACTTTATATTTTCCCTCCGCCTTTGCTTGCAGGGTCCCGGTGATAAACTCCTTCACCATGGGGCCGATGGAAGCAGCCGCCTTTGTGGCTGTCATCCTCTTCTTCGGTTTCGCCTCTTTCTGCTCCTCAGCCATGATTGAAACCTCCTTAATAAAAAGCCTGGGTTAAAGGGTAACGGTGAGGATGCCCGTTTCGTTGAGAGGTTACGTCAATCGTCTTAAAATTCTTACCCTCACCCTTTGACGTTAAACGATACGGGCTTCGTAACCTTAACCTATAAACCATTTTCCTCGGACTTCAACATCACCCGATCATCTCCAGAAAGGCCTGGACCCTTGTTCTGAGTTGGCCGATCGTACCAGAAGAATAAACATCCTCCAGAGGAAGAAGAGGAATGTTGAGGGACTGATAATAGGCCTTCCTTGCGGGCACCTCAAAACCAAAGGGATCGCAATATTTGTAGACATAGAGAATGGCGCCCTCTACTTTGTATTCCTTTGTATAAGCTCCGATATCTCCAAATCGAGAGGCAATATCCCCCTCAAATGTCCCTGCCTTATTCTCCCTGTAAGTCTTCGGGCAATTGATTTTCCCCAGATATCGGCGGCTGAGTGCGCTGATGGGATCTCCTCCCATCTCTGTTTTCGGAAAGTGATCCCTGGCCCCATTACAGATCGTATCGGCCACCACATTGCCTCCAAGTTCTTCCACAAGTTTGATGAGTTCAATATTATCGAGACAAGCCCCATCAATGAAAATCCTTGGCCCTTTCTTGAGGGGAGATTTCCCTCTTCCCTTCACCTCTGTTAGAATCTGATCGAACAGGCCATTCGATTCTTCGATGGGCAGGCTCGATCCGGCAGTGAGGGTCATCGTCAATTCAGTTCCGGAGATGAGGGGCGGGTCAGCCTTTCTCATCTCATAGAGGGCCCGCACCTTATCCCTGTTTTCATTGTGGACCCGGATGGCTTGCCTCAGATGTTCTTCGGTGATCGCCTTTCCGGTAAACTTTTCCAGACTCTTTCTGAAGGCATCTAACTCTGCATCGAAGAATTCAAGGGATGATTCATCACAGACGCTCGGGATGTTGACAAAGTGGAAATAGGAGAAAGGCAGTCCATAACTCCAGGCGCTGAAACTTCGCACCATGCTGTCACATCCATGAGGGATAACCAGGCCAGAGAGAAAGTTGTATTTCCCTTTTACCGAGAGGTCGAAGACACTGCGATAGTATGGACATACGATCGTTTCGAGGAGTGTATCTCCCCGGGTAATAGGCTCATGGACACTTCCTCTCACCCGAAAAGGGGTGCACCCGGAGGCAGTAATGATTTCAAGGGGAACGAGGGAACAGACATAGCCAATGAACTGTTTTCCTTCACCTTTCAGTTCCTTCGCCCTGAGCCCGTAATTGTTATAATAATTTTTTACTGTATCGAAAATATGACTCTGTTTGTCACCCATCGACCTTCTCCTTTTTACAATCCCCAAAAATGTGAAAAATCTTACATTCTGTCGAAGAGCAATATATCTTACCTAAATTGAGCGATTCTTAATACTATTTTTAAAGATAAAACCTTCTGGATTCCCGTTTTCACGGGAATGACATTTTCATTCAGTGGTCGATAGTCGTCATTCCTGCCCCGATTTTCATCGGGATAAACTCCAGCAGGAATCCAGTATCTTTCATGTAATTAATAACGAAAAATCGCTCAATTTAGGTCTTATTTGGTAATCTGTTTCAATCTTGTATTGTTAAACTCTCCCTGGCGATGATGGCCGCCCCCAGGGCCGCGGTCATATAGGGATTGGGCGGGACAAGAATATCGTGCCCCCTGATCTCCTTTAAGGCTTGAACAAGGCCTGCATCTCTTGCTCCGCCTCCAACCATCGCTACCTCCTGCTCCACACCTATTCTCTCGGCCAGGCTGTTGATCTGGGCCGCCAGGGCTCTGTGAAGGCCTGCCAGAAGGTCTTCTTTTGTGACTTCTTGTGAGAGTCGGGAGATCGCCTCCGTTTCCGCGAAAACGGCGCATCCGGTGTTAAACTCAACTCTCTTTTTTGATTTTAAAGATAATTCACCAATCTCATCCACCCTGACCTGAAGAACCCTGGCAATGACCTGAAGAATCCTGCCGCTTCCTCCCGCACATTTACCGCTCAATATAAAGCTGTGCACACTTCCATTCCCATCCGTGCGGAGGACTTTTGTGTAGAGGTCCCCTATATCAATGACGGTTCTCGCTGTGGGAAGTTGGGATGAAACGCCCTTCGCAAGGCAGACGATATCCGATTTGATTTCATCTGCGAAGATGACCAGTTTAGACCCATATCCTGTGGCGACCGTCCTTGAGATATCATCTACTGATCTCCCTGCCCGAGAAAGTAACTCCTCTCTCATCCTCTCGGCCGTCAGTTTGAAATCTCCTCCGGAGGCGCACTCAAAAGATCCTAAAGATCCCTGATCGTCGAGTATAACCCCTTTGGATTGTGCTGAACCAATGTCAATGCCGAGCACAAAGACCATCTTCTTGGGTACCCTTCTTTTTTTATAACCTATTTCGCTGGCTTAGAAAATACTGATGGAATAGACGAATCGCTGAGAATCCATCACCTATCTCAATCAATAACCACGATGGTCAGCAGAGCTGTGGTTTTTTCACATACTATCTGGTGGAACTTTTACCATCCTATATTCCGACTATTGTTTGGGAAGATATCTGGCAGGGAGGGTCCCCCCCACTTCCAGGAAATAGAGGAATCGGCAGCTGTTGTCGGTGTTAGGGTGATTGTGCTTCCATCGACTGCCGTATCGATGTTTGCCACCGTCACTGAAATAACTCCCGTGCTCTGGTTCACCGAGGCAACGCCAACTCTCCCTAAAGCCGCAAGCCCAACGCCCAAACTCGTTTGAATCTCTGCAATGTTTCCGCAGTTGGGCCAAGTCGTTCCAGCTCCGGTGATCGTCGCCTGATTGCGATAAGTTGCAAGAGCAGATGCGATATAACACATTGCATTGGTGGCCTCTGTTAATTTGGCTTTTCTTGTTTCCACTCGATAGATCGGAATGGCGATAGCCGTCAAAATGCCAAGGATTTCTAAAATCACTAACAACTCAATCAGTGTAAAACCATTTTTACGATTTGTCTTTGCCAAAATTTAACCCCTTTTATTTTTATGAGTTGCCAGCCTTATAAGGGGCCGGTACTCACCCTACCCTGATGAACCGAACGATAATCTCTAACATTCGTTTTGTCAATAAAGTTCTTACTCATTACTAACAAGACTAAAAGGGAAAGCACTTGAGGAAAAACAAAAAAGGCGAATAGGCATTTTCGTTGCCCGTTCGCCTTCCATATTCCAATATTTAATAGTTGAATGTGGAGAGTAGGGTGTGGCTAAAACCACTTTCTACTTTCCACCTTCTACTTTCTATTTTATCTTAAACGCTTCTTCCATTCCGATATATTTTTTTCTCAGTTTTGGTTTCTCGATCTTCCCGGTTGGATTGCGCGGGACCTCGCCGAAGAAAACTTTTTTGGGCCGCTTATACTTCGGTAGCTTTTCGCAATACTTGAGGACATCCTCTTCGTTAAGTGTCTTCCCGGGAACGACATCGATGATGACCGTCACCACTTCACCCAGACGCTCATCCGGTAAACCGATGGCCGCCACATCCTTGACGCCCGGCAGGGTGTGGAGGAAGTCCTCCACCTCCACGGGAAAGACATTCTCGCCTCCGCAGATGATGAGATCCTTCTTGCGATCGACCAGATAGATAAAATCATCCTCATCCACTCTTCCCATATCACCGGTGTAGAGCCATCCATTCCTGAGCGCCTTCGCGGTGGCCTCGGGGTTTTTATAATATTCCCTCATCACGCCATCCCCGCGGAGGACTAATTCTCCCACATCTCCCTTCTTCACATCATTCCCTTCTTCGTCCACGATACGGGTTTCCCAGTTAAATCCGGGAAGACCGATGGCTCCGACCTTATGTTGATTCTCAATCCCGAGGTGGACGCAGCCAGGGCCGGTCGATTCGCTCAGACCATAGGTGGTATCATAGGCCATATTGGGAAAATACTCCTTCCAGTGTTTGACGAGTGAGGGAGGAACAGGCTGGGCGCCAATATGCATAAGCCTCCACTGTTTGAGATCATAATCCTTTAATTTAATCTCTCCACTATCCAGTTTTAGAAGGATGTCCTGGGCCCATGGGACAAGCAGCCAAACGATCGTTCCCTTTTCTTTGCTGACCGCTTCAAGAACCCATTCGGGTGAAATCCCCTTTAAGATGACCGCTCGTCCTCCCACAATGAAACTTCCGAACCAGTGCATCTTCGCTCCGGTATGATAAAGAGGGGGGATCAGGATAAAATTGTCTTTCCTGGTCTGATAATGATGTACATTCTCTGTGATGCAGGCACAGATCATATTCTTGTGGGTCAAGAGAATGGGTTTCGGTTGGCCTGTTGTGCCGGAGGTGAAGTAGAGACCGCAGGGATCATCGTGGTTGATGTGAACATTTGAAGGAGTGGAGGGAGCTTTTTCAAGAAGCCGTTTAAAGGGTTCCGCATAGCTCGGCAACTCCTTGCCGACAAAGATATAGTCTTTCACCGTGGGGAGTTCGTCCTTGATTCCGGTCACCCGGTCACTGAACTCCTCGCTGAAGACCATACACTGGGGTTCTGCCACTTCACAACAGTACTTAATATCGCTCCCTGAAAAACGGAAATTGAGAGGAACAGCCCATGCCCCTGTGCGGATGATGCCGAAATAGGCGATGAGCCAGTCGATCGAATTCATCATGAGGTGGACGACCTTACCGCCTTTCTTGATCCCCTTCTGCATCAAGGCATTGGCAAACCGGTTGGCCAGTTCATCAAACTGTTTCCAGGTAATCTCTCTTCTTTTCCCTTCCGCAGGAACTCTCTCAATAAGAGCCACATCATTGGGATAGAGTCGTGCATTTCTCGCCAGAATCTCTCCGATATGGATATCCAATTGCCCCATATGGATCCCCCTCTCTTGCACGCAAAGCACCTACCTACCCTGCTTTCGGCAGGCAGGCATGATTCGTGAAAAAACATTTAATGACCAATGACGGTCTTGTAAAAAGTTTAAAGGGCCTAATTTCTGTCTTTCCTGCGGAAGCAGGAATCCAGTCTTTTTAGAAACTTTAACATTCTCTGGATTCCCGTTTTCACGGGAATGACAACCTTTTACAACTTCATCATCAGTGCAATATTTCACAAAAACAAGATTTTTAATGGGCGACCGGAGTCGCCCCTCTTTCTGCTCTATGCTCTCTGCCTGCCTGCGGTAGGCAGGCGCTATGCTATTCTATTAGAGCCAGCGTTTACGCCGTTTGTAGGCCTTCACATCCTTATACGATTTTAATGCCCCTGAACTCACTGTTCCCAGATAGAATTCCTTCACGTCCGGATTTTCCCGCAGATGGCCTGCCGCATCCTCCATCATAATCTTGCCGTTCTCCATCACATACCCATAGGTGGCAATCTGAAGGGCCATGTTGGCATTCTGTTCCACCAGCATGATCGTTGTCGACTGTTCTTCATTGATCCTCTTGATGATCTCAAAAATCTCTCTCACCAGAAAGGGGGCCAGGCCCAGTGAAGGTTCATCGAGAAGCAGAAGTTTGGGATGGGCCATCAAGGCCCGGCCCATGACGAGCATCTGCAATTCACCGCCGCTGCAGTAACCCGCCAGCCTGTTCTTCCGTGCCAGCAGTGGTTGAAAGTAATGGTAGACCATTTCAAGGTCCTTCTTATAGGGTTTGCCCCACCGTGTGGCTGTTCCCACCCGAAGATTCTCTTCAACGGTCAACAACTTAAAGGGTTGCCGTCCTTCCATCACCTGAATGATTCCCAGCCGGGTAATAGTCTCCGGAGAAGAATTGTGGATCGACTGGCCTCCATAGACAATGTTTCCCTCGGTCACATATCCATTCTCCGGCTTGAGAAGCCCTGAGATGGCCTTCAAGGTCGTCGTCTTGCCTGCGCCATTGCTGCCGAGTAATGATACAATTTGACCTTTTCTGATGACCAGGGATACCCCCTTAAGCACCTGGATGACATCCGAGTAGACGACGCTGATATTATTAAGTTGAAGTAATATGTTGTCTTCCATAACTCCCTCGGCACCCCCTCACCCCATCCCTCTACCCCGCTTCCGGGGGAGAGGGGAAGGTGAGGGGCTCTGTGTAATCATTTTTAATATGAAAATGGCCAGAGCCTGAAACTGGACCGAATGATACGCCACACCTCTGCCAATCCCCGGGGTTCAAAGATGATAAAGAGGACAATCGCCAACCCAAAGATGAACTCACGCAGAGGTGCAATCGTCAGGGCAATGCCTGCAAGAGCTGGCAGGTTCATAAAGAACTCCGATGCATGGCTCAATATCTCATTGAGCATGGTGATAAAAATGGCGCCGAATACGCTACCCGTGAGGCTTCCCAGGCCGCCGATGATGATCATGGCGATAAATTCGACGGAGAGGAATAGGGTAAATGGGTCAGGAGTGATGCTGGCTAAATAGTGCGTCCAGAGGGCGCCGGCAAATCCGGCATAAAAGGAACTGATCGCAAAAGCGAGCAGTTTATATCGAAAGATGGGGATTCCCATGCCCTCGGCTGCCCGGTCATTGTCACGAATGGCGATAAAAGCCCGGCCATACCGTGTCCGGAGAAGGTTCTTAGCAATCCAGATCATCGCCACGAGACAGACAAATACCACATAGAAATAGGCCTGGTCGCTCTTCAGGCTCAAACCGAAGAGGCTTGCCCGGGGAAGGATGATCCCCATGGACCCACCGGTGAGGCTCTCCCAGTTTACAAAGAGGAATTGGAGGATGAACTGGCCTGCCAGGGTCGCAATGGTCAGATAGAGATGTTTGAGGCGGGCGGAGGGAAGGCCGAATATCATACCCACCACCGCTGTTATCATTCCTGCGGAAAGAAGCGAAAGATAGAATGGGAAACCTAACTTGGTGGTGAGGATGGCAGCGGCATAGCCTCCCACACCGAAGAAGGCTCCGTGACCGAGAGAGATCTGACCTGTGAATCCGATAAGGAGGTTAAGGCCTACGGCAGCAATAG
>JASEHH010000277.1 GCA_030017685.1 Thermodesulfobacteriota bacterium
GCCGGTCCCTGTTCAAGGAGAAAAACCTTCCTCCCCATCTCTGCCAGAAGCAGTGCGGATTGCATACCCGCTATTCCTGCACCTACAACCAACGCCGAACCTTTGTCACCCCTCATTTTCTTTTGCTCCATCGCCATCCTCTCAAGTCCCCCCAAACTCTAAATCCTAAACACTAAACCCTAAATAAATCTCAAAATACAAATTCAAAAAGACAAAATAAAACGTTTAAGATTTAAACCTTTGGGTTTCGGATTTGTTTAGAATTTAGTGTTTAGAATTTTGGATTTCACCTCCACCATTTCATCTACTGAAATCCTCTATGTCAGTCCCATTGATTCCAGCAATGGTTTAGGAGAGATCATATGTTTCTTCCACCATGTGTTCTTCTTTTCGGAATCAAAAGCGATTCCCATCAGCTCGGTAAAGTAGAAGATGGGGAGGCCCACATCCTGCCTCATCTCGAGGTTGGCCTGACAGAGGCCGCAGGAGGTCACAATACACTGCGCTCCTGCCTCCTTTGCCATAGCGACGATCTTTCCCACCATTTTTTGAACCACTTTCCCGTAGGTCAGAGCCAGGTCCGCGCCACAACAGTCAATCTTATAGGACCACTCCACCGGCTCTGCCCCGATGGCTTTCATTAACCGATCCATATACTGAGGATTCTCTGGATCATCCAGCCGGGTCACCTTGGGATGCCGGACCAGGGCGCATCCATAGTAACAGGCAGGCTTCAATCCCTTTAACGGCTTCTTCACCTTTTCATGAATCTTCTCCAGCCCCACCCGGTTGAGGATCACATCGATTAAAGCCAGAATCTCCAGGGAAGGATCATAGGTAAATTCAACGATCCCTTCAATTTCTTTCCGCTTTGTCTCATCATTTTGGAGCGCATGCTCTGCCCGCTTCAACATATTGAAACACCCTGCACAGGGAACAACAAGGGGCCCTGCCTGAGCGGCCTGGGCTTTCGAGATGTTTCTCGCCGGAAGGCAAAGGGAGAGGAGATGATTGATGCTGTGCGTGGCCGCTGCACCACAGCAGTTCCAGTCTTCGATCTCCACCAGATCCACCCCTAATGTTTTAAAAACCTCATGGGTCGACCGCCCGTACTCATAGGATGTGGAATGATCCGTACAACCCGGAAAGTATGAGAATTTCATTCTAAGCCTCCAAAATGTAATTCACGGAATATTGGAATACTGGAATATTGGAATATTGGGTCTAAATGCAAAAAAAAAATCTCATTGATGGACTCGTAAAAAGTTGTCATTCCCGTGAAAACGGGAATCCAGAGAATTCTAACTACTTAAAAATACTGGATTCCTGCTTGCGCAGGAATGACTGATAATGGCTTTTCAGACTTTTTACGAAACCATCATTGTTCCATTATTCCCCGTTCTTATTTTTTGCACCTCTCAAATATTCGTTTGATCTCCCCTCTCCCCTTGACCAGGCTGGGCAAGAGGGGAATCTTCCCCTTTATAAAGAGCATCATGCCGGGGATGAGGTCTGTGAGGAAATCTCTGCTTCGGAGTTTATAATCAATCAGCATCGTCGCCTCATGGACTCTTCCGCCCCTCCGGATGCTTTGGACAAATGCCTCATGGAGGAGATGGATGTTCTTCTCCTTTGCGTGAATTCCCTCATCAATGGCCATCTCCTTCAAAACATCCATCAGGACACCGATGTCGATTTCATTCGGACACCGGGTCCCACAGGTCTCACAGGAAACACAAAGCCAGATGGCGCTGCTTCCCAGGACCTCTTGTTTCATCCCCATCTGGATCATTC
>JASEHH010000278.1 GCA_030017685.1 Thermodesulfobacteriota bacterium
GACATCATCTGCTGTGAGAAACCGATGAAACCCAAAAAATAGGGTCATTTCATCCGGGAGATCTCGTTTCTTTACCAACAATTTTTTAGAACGATAGGGGTCCCCGTGAGGAACGAAGCGGTGGGGTTTGTGTCGATGAAAAAAGGAGGAGGGATGAAAGCTCCGTATCGTGTAGAGGTGAAGGTGGTAGAGCAGAAAGGGGAGTGCGAGTTCGGGCACCGGACAGGAGATCTGGTTAAGTTCGATGGAGAAGGAATCGAAGGGAGGATTTGCTGGCATTCCCTCTGCAGTATGATGTACAAGGTTCATGGAATGCTCTACGGAGCGGACTATCCATGGCTGAACGATAAAAATGTTGCAAGCCATCCCTGCCCGGATTTCAAGAACCCGGTCATCTACGAAATCCGGCGATTTAAGGCGGTATAAGCAGGCATTCTCTAAGGAATGCGTCATGACGGCATTGACACCCGCAAACTATGAAAATACTCCGGGTGTTTGGGTTACGGTTACGAAGCCCCTGCCTACCGGCAGGCAGGCGTTTCGGTTACAGGTTACGGTTACGTGTAAAGAATGAAGAGACGATCAACGTAACCTTTTATTAACGATACGGGCCTCGTTACCCTAACCTTTTGACAGGCGACTTTTTACCATGTCTATGGAAATACTATCTACCGATATCCTGGTGATTGGCAGCGGTCTGGCGGGTATGGCCTCTGCCCTGGAGGCTGAGAAGGCAGGCCTTCAGGTCCTGATCACCGGCAAATTTACGATCGGATCGGGAACAAACACCAACCTGTCGAATGGAGCCTTTACAGTGGCCAACCCTCTTTTTTCCAAGGAGGGTCATCTAAAAGAGACTTTCATCTCAGGAAAAGGGTTAAACCATCCCGGGATGGTAAAAGCCTTGATTGAGAGAGGACCCGATGCCATGGAGAAATTGAAAGGCTACGGGGTTTCATTGATTGAGAATCAGATGGGATATTTCGTGGAGAGGGGCAAGGGTTCAGCCTCATTGCCAGGAGTCCTTCTGACGAATCCATTGAAGGAGAGATTGAAAAACAGTTCCATCCGGCTTCTTCCCGGCCTGATCATTTTCGATCTGGTGGTTGAAGACGGAAAAGTTCAAGGTGGTTTCGGATTTTTAAGAGATGGGAGACCCTGTCTCATCCGATCGAAAGCGGTTATATTGGCGGCAGGCGGAGCAGGCGCCATCTACCAAAGAAATGACAATCAAAGGAGTGTCCTCGGAGATGGATATGGTCTGGCCCTGCGGGCAGGTCTTCCCCTTCTCGACCTCGAATTTGTCCAGTTCTATCCCTTTGTGATTGCAGAGCCGAGGCTCCATACCTTCATGCTCTACCCTCCCTACCCGAAAGAGACAAGGGTGCTGGATGAGAGAGGGGAAGATCTTTTAGAGAGATTAAATCTTGGAGACGATTTGAATCGGGCGATCATTACCCGAAGAGACTCCCTTTCCTTTACCCTCTTTGAGGCTTCCCGAAACGGAGATATCTATTTTGACCTGACACGGGTTCCGGAGGAGAAGTGGAGCCATTATCCGCTCAATTTTCTCAGGCGATCGAAGTTCCCTTTCCAGGATCGTCCCTTTCTGGTCTCGCCGGCGGTCCATTTCTGTATGGGAGGGGTTGAGATTGATGAGAACGGAAGGACCGCCCTCCCCGGACTCTATGCGGCAGGAGAGGTCGCCTGGGGAGTCCACGGAGCCAATCGCCTTGGAGGAAATGCCCTGACTGAATGTGCGGTCTTCGGGACTCTGG
>JASEHH010000112.1 GCA_030017685.1 Thermodesulfobacteriota bacterium
GAAAGGGAGGCCGAAGGCTCATCTTCAATGGCCATCTCGATGTGGTCCCGGCCGGCGATGCCCTGAGATGGAAGTATCCTCCGTTTCAGGGGAAACTTGTAAAGGGAAGGATTTATGGCCGCGGGGCATCGGATATGAAGGGAGGAGTTGCTTCTTTCATCCATGCCATCTCCATGATCGACCGTTCGAAAATCCGGTTTGACCGGGGAAGCCTTATTCTCCATCTTGTCTCCGATGAAGAATCCCATGGCCATCAGGGCATGGGATTTCTCGCCCAAAAGGGACCGATCAAAGGGGATGCCGTCATTGTGGGAGAACCGACAGGCCTCGATCTGGTCATTGCCCAGAAAGGAGCTCTCTGGTTCAGGATCGCCACTTTCGGAAAATCGGCCCATGGCTCAAGGCCCGAGCAGGGCGTCAATGCCATCGAAATGATGATGCATCTCATTGACCGTTTGAACTCCATCCCGCTTCTGAAAGAGCATCCCTTGCTCGGAAAACCGACGATCAATATCGGAAAGATTCAGGGCGGAACAAAGATTAACGTTGTTCCGGATCGATGCGAGATCGAAGTGGACCGGAGATTGTTACCCGATGAGAAAAAAGAGGGAGTCTTAAGAGAAATAAAGGAGGTCACCGAATCTGTTCAGGCCCGGGATCCCCTTTTTAAATATCAGATCGAAGAGATCGATTATGCAGAACCCTCCGAAATTCATCCTGATGAGGAAATCGTCCGGATCGGTCTTGAAGCGGGCAGGGAGGTGAGGGGAGAAAGGCCAAACGTCAGAGGGTTTTCCGGATTCACAGATGGCCGTTTCTATGTCAATCAATCTCACATCCCGACACTCATCTTCGGTCCCGGAGGAACGGATCAATCCCATACCACGGATGAATCCGTGGAGATCGAGGCCCTGGTGCAGGCTACCCAAATCTATGGGTTGATTGTTCTTAAATTTTTATCTGTCAAGTAATCCCCCTCGCCCCCCTTTAGAAAGAGACTGTGTCGTAAAGGGGAAAACAGAGAAAAATGTCATGGTGAACTTGTTTCAGCATCTAATAGAATCCAATACTTACGAGACCCTGAAATAAATTCAGGGTGACAAAACAATAATTACGACACAGTTTCAAAAGGGGGGAAGAATTTGAAAGGAGAAAAGTATGTCGATGAAACCATTTCCGATGAACCTTAATTTTAAGACGGGGGAGCTTACTCCCAATGACCGGACCAACATCCGCAAGTTGAGCGATATGAAGGGAATGTTTCTCGACAGCGAAGCCGAACGCCGGATTCTCGAAAAGGAGGACCCCTTGATCTATTCCTTCAGCGAGAAGGTTTTGCCTGAAGAAAATGGCCATCTTCAGCTCGCCACGACCACGGTCCATCCGGGAAAGGTCGGCGATGAATATCATATGACCAAGGGCCATTACCACAGGCGTCCTGACACTTCGGAGATGTATCTCGGTCTGGAAGGGGAGGGTTGCCTTCTCATGCAGACCGTGGGGGGGGATTTCGAATCCATCACCATCCAGCCCGGGACCATTGCCTATATCCCCCCCTACTGGGGACACCGGATGGTCAATGTAGGAATGAAACCCTTTATCTTCTTCGCTGTCTATCCGGGAGATGCAGGCCATAATTACGGAGATATTGAAAGGACTGGGTTTGTCAAAGCCCTTGTCGAAAGAGATGGAAAACCCTTTCTCATCGACAACCCCAGATGGAAAAGAAGATGAAACTCGATCTTGAAAAAATCTTAAAGGAATTGAAACCCTACAGGGAAAGGAAGGCAGTGGTCGATCCGGAACGGGCTGCCATTCTCGTCATCGATCTACAGAACTATTTTAAACAGATTGCCCAGCCTGTCCTTGGAAATATCTTAGAAATGATCCAGTCCTGTCGGAAAACAAATGTCCCTATTATCTTCACCCAGCACGGTCATACTGATCCTTCCTCGGATGGAGGGGCCTTAGAGAAGTGGTGGGGAGAGTTGATCATGGCCGGAACCGAAGATTGGAAATTTCTTCCGGAGGTCGTTATAAAGGAGGAAGACATCATCCTTCCCAAGAAACGCTATAGCGCCTTTTTTGAGACCGATCTGGATGAGAGGCTTCGATCAAGAGGGATTAAAGATTTAATCATCTCAGGCGTGATGACCAACCTCTGTTGTGAAACCACGGCCCGCGATGCCTTTATGAGGGATTACCGGGTCTTTATTCTCATCGATGGGACCGCCACCCGCAGGAGCGAACTCCATCTCGCGACCTTGAAAAACCTTGGCTTTGGGTTTACATACCTCCTCACCTGCGACGAGTTGATTCAGATGTTGAAATAAAAATCAACCTTTCTCTATTTTCTTTAACACCTCTTCTAAAATGGTGAGGGCGGTGTCCGCTTCGTTCTTGGTGATGATGAGAGGAGGGATGAGACGGAAGGTGTTCTCACCGCATCCTAAGATGAGGAGCCCCTTTTCAAAGCATCTCTGAATAACAGCATTTCTCTCCTCAATGGCCTTCTTTTTCGTCTTCCGGTCTTTGATCAATTCAACCCCGATCATCAAACCCTTGCCCCTCACATCGCCGATGATCTCATGCTGTTTCTGGAATTCCATCAATCTTCCGAGGATATATTTGCCCATCCGTGCCGAATTCTCAACCAGTTCTTCTTCTAAAAGTTCGATCGTGGTTAGAGCGGCCTGGCAACTGATCGGATTTCCACCGAAGGTGCTTGCATGAGACCCGGGAACCCAGTCCATCACCTCGGTCTGAGAGACCGTAGCTCCCAAAGGCATGCCTGATGCGATGCCTTTGGCTAAGGCGATGATATCGGGGACGATACCCCAGTGCTCCATCGCCATCATCCTACCTGTCCTTCCCATTCCGGTTTGAACCTCATCGGCGACGAGAAGAATTCCAAACTCCTTTGCCAATTCATAAAGTTTTTGATGAAATTCCGGCGGAGGCACGATATAGCCGCCCTCGCCCTGAATTGGTTCAACAAAGATGGCCGCCACCTCCTCCGGAGGGATGCTCTGTTTGAAGAGGTCCTCACGGATCCACTCCACACAGGCTACTCCGCATTCCGGATATTCTAAATGAAATGGACAGCGGTAGCAGTAAGCGTAAGGGATATGGGTGATTCCGGGAACAAGAGGAGAGAAGCCTCTCTCATGAATCACCTTGCTCGCTGTTAAAGAGAGGGCGCCCATGGTGCGTCCATGGAAGGCTCCGAGAAAGGCAAGGACTCTGGGCCGTTTGGTATGATACCGCGCCAGTTTCAGGGCGGCCTCAATGGCCTCTGCGCCGGAGTTTCCGAAGAAAACCCTCTTCTCCATCGGCCCCGGCGTGATGGCGCCTAATTTCTGGGCAAGTGTGGACTGGACATCATAATAAAAGTCTGTACCTGACATATGGATGAACTGTTCAGCCTGACCTTTGATGGCTTCAACCACCCTGGGATGACAATGCCCTGTATTACAGACAGCGATCCCCGAGGTGAAATCGAGGAATCGATTCGAATCGACATCCTCCACCACAGCCCCCCTCGCGCTCTTCACGACAAGGGGATAGACACGAGTATAGGATTGGGAGACAAACCTCTGGTCCTTTTCCAGAACTTTCCTCGCCTCTGGTCCGGGAAGTTCGGTCATCATCAATGGGATCTTATCTTTCATCATCTCTTCCTCCTACCGAAGGGTGTAAGGCGCTCCATTAAAGCCGACCCCGGCCCCTCTGCCCTTTTTTCTCAATTATAAGAAATTCTTCCATCTCTTATCCCTCCTTTTGGCTTTTATACCAAATCCCGGAAGAATTCGCAGCTCCTTATCGTGTTTCGAGATATTCCATCTCAACTACATACTAACTCAGAAACATTATACACTAGAAACTATTTCATTGGGAGAAATGTAATGGAATAAGGAGCCAGTACCTTTTGATGAATTGAGGAGAATTTCTTAATCAGGCCGGCTATTCGTGAAAATTGGTCCCCGGGGAGACTGTAGGGAACGATGAGCACTCCACAAGGGGGGTGGTTTTCGTTTAGAAAATTGCAGGGCCCCTGCTTACTGCAGACAGACAGAGAGGGAGCATGGCGCTGGAGTTTCGGAAAAGCGAAACGGACTCCTAAAAAACTTAACCTTAACATTGCAGAAAATTTAGTCATACGGACATGGGCCGTTTATGCAACTGGAAACTTAACCCACCTGACGCTCATTTCGTTCCCTTCCTTTACAAGCCGATGCATCATTTTTTCAAAGCGCCCATCGTCAGCCCCTGAACAATCGTTCTCCGCACAAAGAATGCAAACACGGAAACCGGCAGTACGATCAGGGTGGCAGCGGCGCCGATCCCGGCCCAGTCGATCTTTCCGTAGGAGATGAAATTATATACGGCCACCGGAACGGTTTTGGTCTTTGGGCCGGAGAGGATCAGCGAAAAGAGAAACTGGTTCCAGGAAAAGATAAAGGACATAATCGCCGAGGTGGCGATCCCGTTTCGCACCAAGGGCAGCACGATAATGATAAAGCTTTGCAGGCGGGAACACCCGTCGATCATGGCGGCGTCTTCCAACTCGGCGGGTATGCCCTCGAAAAAGGAGACCATCAGCCAGATCACCATGGGCAAGGTGATGATCAGATGGGTGATGGTAAGAGCCGTGTAGGTGTCGATGAGCTTCAGGTGACGGAAGATGATGTACCAGGGGAGCAGATAGCTCACAAATGGCGTCATCCGGGCAACCAGGATGATGATGCCAATTTTGCCCTGGCGGTACTTCGCGATGGAATAGGCCGCAGGCAGCCCCAGCGCCAGTGAAATACCCGTCGCAAGGCAAGCAACGATGAGGCTATTGATCAGATATCTGAAAAAATTGTATTGCTGAAAGACCGCCCGGAAGTTTTCCAGCGTGGGCATAAAAATAAACTCCGGGGGATAGGCGATATTCTGGACACCGGTTTTAAGGCCGGTCAGGATCATCCAGACAAACACGAACACCGGCGGCACGCACAGGGCGATGGCGCCCGCATAGAAAAGAATCGATTTAAAGGACTTCGTTATTCTGGTTCCCGTTTTCATCTTTCGTGCATCAGCGGTCAGGGCGCAGCGCCAACCCCGTTAGGTGTTTTTTGCGCTGAGCCTCATCCGATTCATGACCACGTTAAATACCAACACCATCAAGAACACCACCACCATGAGGGCTGAGCCGTATCCGGCTTTGAAGAAGCTGAACCCGACAGTGTAGGAATAGAGATACAGCGTCTCGGACGCGATGCCCGGTCCGCCCTGGGTGATGGTGTAGATCATGTCAAACTCCTTGAGGTTGTCCAAAGATCGCAGCATCAATGCCGCAATCAACACCGGTCGGATCAGGGGCAAGGTGATGTACCAGAAGATCTGCAGTGCATTGGCCCCGTCGATCTGTGCCGCCTCATAGGGTTCGTGGGGCAGGGATTTGAGCCCGGCCAGTACGATGAGGGTGATCATGGGCGTCCATTTCCACACGTCGACCAGCACCAGGGCCGGGATCACCGTCTGGGGGCTGCTGACCCACAGGCTGCCGGGAAGACCGACGCTTTTGAGCAAGTAGTTCATGACCCCGATTTCTGGATTCAGCATGACCCGCCAGATCAATGCAACCGCCACCGGTGTGGCTGCAAATGGAAAGATATAAATGGCTTGAACGATCTCGCTGCCCTTGAATTCACGGTTTAAATAGAGCGCAATGAGAAGTCCCAGCGCCACCTCAAGGGAAAGGCTCAGGCCGCTGAAATAGACCATCACCTTCACGCCGTTTAAAACGCGCTCATCCGAGAGGAGATCGATGAAGTTTCCAATGCCGATAAAACGCGGTTGCCCAAGGCCGATGGTCCACTTGGCAGAGGAGAGATAGAGGTTATACCCGATCGGAATAATCACGATGAGGAAAAGGGCGATCACTGCCGGCGCCGGGTAGACGAAGGCTTGGCGGCGATCGACGAACCGGCTGAGTGCACTGAAGGCGGTCTTCATGAAAGTGGGTTCTGTCTTGATAATGCCATGCCGGGATCTATCTGCGAAATGGACGCAGAGAGATCCCGGCCACTCGAACGCTATCGCTCCATCTTCTTATCCATCAACTCCGCTGCTTTCTTAGCCGAGGCAGCCACATCCTTGCCTTCGATGGCATCCACGATCACCTGGCCGGTAATATCCCGGATTTCGGGGACGTTGATGACGGGCGGATTCCACTGGGGTTGGCCTATCTCAAAGGACTTCATCGTGTTTGCTGTCCAGTCCGGGTGGTCGTCTTTGGATTTAAATTCTTTGGAATTCCAGGCCGAGGCCCGTCCTGCTGGCACCCCGGCCAGGAGCGCAGCCAGGCAGTTACTTTTATTGGTGGCCCACTGGATGAATAGCCAGGCCGCCTTCTGCCGCTCGGGCGTGCTGGTTTTGCTGATGGAAAGGCTCCAGTTGGAAACATGGGGCAGCCTGCCTGCCGGGCCGGCCGGGATTGTGGCGTAACCCACTTTGCCGACCACCTTCGATTCTTTGGGGTTTTCGTACAATGCCTTGAACACGTTGGCGTCGTATATCATGGCGGCCTTGCCTTCCATGAAGATAGACGTGCTTTCGGCCCAGTGGAGCATGGTACCGCCCTCAGGACCGTAGTTTCTCAACAGGTCGCCGTAAAACTTGAAGGCTGCGATGCTCTGGGGCGATCCGAAGTTGGAATTGCCCTGGGCGGTCGTCCATGAACCGCCGAAGCTGTATAGAAAACCGACCCACTGTGAGGTAGCCGCAGCCTTCTTGCCCCGCAAGGTGATGCCGACCATCTTCTTGCCATCAATCTCTTTGCCATGGAAAAACTTGGCCGTCTCCTCCAACTCTTTCATGGTCTGAGGGACCTTTACCTTGAGCTTCGTAAAGAGATCCTTGCGATAGGAGAGAAGTGACGTTTCGGCGTTGATCACAATGCCGATCTGCTTCCCCTCAACGGATGAGGCCTTTATGAAGCTGGCGAAGAAATCCTTTATATCCCAGTCTGCCTCGGTCAGCTTGGGATCGGCGATGTACGCATCCATGGGCTGGAGCCATCCAGCTTTCCAGTAGTGGAGGTCATCCTGCCCCGGCATGATCATGTAACCGTCTATCTTTCCTCCGGCGTTGAGCTCGACGGTCCGTTTGTGCCGGTATTGATCCTCCGGAAAAGCTTCGAGGATCACCTTGATGCCGGTCAATTTTTCAAACTCGGGCACCCTGGGTTCGATGAAAGTCGTGAACGGGTGTTTGTTCATGAGGAAACGGATCTCGGTGCCCCGTAACTGCTTCCAGTCAACCGCGGCAAAAGCGGTTGTGGACACCATCCCTGCGCACAGCAGGGCCACCAATACGACAATGACACTTCTTCTTTTCATATGATGCCTCCTTCCTAAATGGTTCTGGATAGTATTGTCAGACTCCTTGTCTACCAAACCGAATGATTTGATCATGCCTCTCCGATGAGATGCTCAAATAGAATAAGAAGAAAACCCTCCATCCACGGGCACCACCACACCTGTTACGAAACTCGAAGCATCTGAAAGCAACCAGAGGAGGGTACCGATGAGGTCGTCCGGTTGGCCAAACCGGCACAGGGGTGTGTGGGCGATCACTTTTTGGGCCCGGGGCGTCAGCTCGCCTGTCTTCTGATCGACGAGCAAGAACTTATTCTGCTCGGTCATAAAAAAACCGGGCGCCAGCGCATTCACACGGACGCCGGTGTGCGAAAAATGGACTGCCAGCCATTGTGTGAAGTTACTCACCGATGCCTTGGCTGCGGAATAGGCCGCTACTTTTGTGAGAGGTGTGAAGGCGCTCATCGAAGAGATGTTGACGATTGCCCCCTTCCCTTTCTCGACCATCCCCCTGGAAAAAACCTGTGTCACGAGAAAGGTGGACATGAAATTGAGGTCAAAGACCTGACGGAACCCGGCTGGATCCAGATCAAAAAATGACTGGGCAGATGGCCCGGACGATTCACCGGAGACATGAAATTCTTCGGAAGTGCTGGCCCGGGGGTCGTTGCCGCCGGCGCCGTTGATCAGAAAATCGGGCGCATCCCACAAACTGCATAACGCCTCGTAGCACTCCCGGACCTGGACCCTATCCAGCACGTCACACCGGAACGCTTTGGCGGTCCCTCCGGCCCGGATGACCGCTACCGACCGGGCTTCGGCTTTTCCCAGATCGATATCTAACACGGCCACCTTTACGCCCATAGAACCCAGAGCTTCAGCCATGGCGCCGCACAATTCGCCCCCACCGCCTGTGATAGCGGCCACTTTCCCGGTGAGATCGAAGTGGTTCAAGATGTCGCTTTTCATTCCGCTCGCACCCCTTTAGTAAACCCCGTTAGAAATTCCAGTCCCGCTATAGCGGGACTCGAAACCGAGCAGGGGATTATACCCCGTCGGAATTGTACTAAAATGGAATTCCACCGCAGCCGCCAGCCCAGGGGGCCTCTGGCCCGGAGGGAGCATAGGCCCATTATTTCTAACGGGGTAAATCATGATGGCGTTTCAACACAACCGCTCATCATCGGCCTGAAGGTTTGAAACTGATCACAATCCGCCCCGCTCGTCTACAAAGGCCGTCACTTCGTCCCAGAAGGGCATGGAAACGGAGCAACCGTGCCGGCTGACTACGATCGCACCGCAGGCGTTGCCCAGCCGCGCCGCTTTCCAGAGGTCCCATCCCTTCACATATCCATACAGAAAGCCCGCGCCGAATGCGTCTCCGGCGCCCAGAATGTTTTGAACGGTCACTGGAAAACCCGGTACGTCCTCTGCTGCGCTCTCACGCTGATGAACCCGGCAACCGTGTTTGCCTCGTTTCTCCACCACCACCCGTGGCCCGTATTCCATCAGGGCGCAAACATGCTCAGCCGTATTTCCCATGATCTTGGCATCAGTCACCTGGGAATGGGTCAGCCGGACAGCATGAGGGTCGGTCAGCATGGCCGCATTAATCTCATCCTCAGTGCCCACGATTATATCCACACAATGGAGCGCAGAACGAACGGCAACTCCATAAGTACGTGGATCATGCCACTGGTCCGGCCGGAAGTCAAGGTCAAGGAGGACGGATGTGCCCGCTTTTTTGGCGAGGTCCGCTGCATACAGGGTGGCGCTCCTGCTCGGTTCTTTGCTCAGATTGGTGCCGGCGAACTGAAAGACGAGGCTGTCAGTAATGGGGGCCGCCAACACATCATCGATCTCCAGAGCAATGTCGGCACAATTATCCCGGTAAAAGACAATCGGAAATTTGTCAGGCGGCTCGATCCCAAGAACGACAACGCTGGTGTACCGACCCGGTTTGCGGGGGCTGAACCGGACATCCACCCCTTCTTCAGTCAGAAAATGGACAACGAAGTCGCCGACGGGGTCCTCCCCGAAAGCGGTTAATAACGCTGATTTCAGTCCCAGCCTGCGGCACCCGACACTCATATTGGTTGGGGACCCACCCACATAGGCGGCAAAGCTTTTGATATGAGCAAAGTCGACCCCTACATCATTACTGTAAAGGTCCATGCAGGATCGGCCCATGTGAAACGTATCGTAAGTGCGCTGAACCTGGCAGGGGTCTTGATGGTTCATTCTGTGGTTCTTATTATTCCAACGGGTCAAATGCTCGAAACCGCAACAACCGCTTGTTGTTTGTGCCTTAGCTTGCTAATAGAGACTGTTCCGAAAAAACTCGGAACTTAGCCAATTCAAGAATTCAAAAA
>JASEHH010000279.1 GCA_030017685.1 Thermodesulfobacteriota bacterium
GCCGGTGTTAAAGGCGATGATTTTAAATGCAACGATTTAAAGAGGACGGCTCCTGATGATTTATTGCGATCTTCATAGCAAATCATTGCGAAGGATTATAGCATAAAAATCGTTTTAGAGTGAGTGGAGACAAACGGCGAGGAGAGGAAGGGATCGGTTTAGGAGGAGCGAGAACGGCCGAGGGACCAACCAAAAGTAATATCTCTGAGGCGTTGGAGGCCGAGCCAAATGGTGGAGGGGCCAGGGTGTCCATCGCTTTTGCGTCCAAGGAAGCCGCCGAGTTGAGCAATCATGCGAGTGGCTTCCATCAACGTGGGTGGCTTGGGTGACGGGGTTTTGGTGCGATGGATGAAACAATAAAGGGCTTGCCATTCTTCGCGTTCGAGCAGGGCATCACAGGGGATCTGAGGGGTCGCTCTGGAGAGCATGGTTAGGTAGAGGACACGCCAAGCGACCACGGCATCCAGAGCCAGACATCGTTGGATCCGCTCGGCGGTTTCGAATTGGCGTTGTTCGATTTGGCAGCCGCTTTTGAGGATTTTGAAGAAGAGTTCGATGAGCCAGCGGCAGGTATACCAGTGGATTTTTTCGATGGCTTCTTGGAAGGAGCCAACGGGAATCGTCGTGGTCAGCATCCAGGAGATGGGTTCGATTCCTTTTGGGGGATGGGGTTCATGGGCCCAGATGACCCATATGGTCTGGGGTTTGAGGGTTTTCTCTTTGGAACGATGTTTGGGAGGCTTCAGAGAGATTCGGTCATAACAGATCGAGAGGATAGCTTCTCGATGGGGTTTGCCCTTTTTGCGGGGGACGCGAATCGTGATGGAGCCTGAAACGGGGAGTTTTGCCATGTGGTCCCACAAGTATTTTTCAGGGGCGTCGATGCGTCGGTTCCAGGCGACCCGGACGAGGACATCCACCTGAAGAGCCTGGGCACGGAGGAAGCAATCAAAGATATCGGCTTCTCGGTCGGCGACATTGACGAAATGGAGCGAAGGGTTTTTTTCTTGGAGTTGAGCGGTGGCGTCCAAACTGTTGAGCCATTTTTGACTTTCCTTTTTGGAGATGGGCCGGTGTTTACGGGTATGTTTTTTCCCAAACGTTTTTAAGGATCTTTTCCAGACCTGATGGTGGGCAATGCCCAGAGGGACTTTGTTGGGAGTGACCAGAAAGGTGGGATGATAGAAGAGGCCGTGATGAGAGGGATCACTGAGTATCCCGAGACCTTTGGTCGACGGGTGATGAGTGAAATCGAGTTGGGTGGTATCTTGAATGGCCAACACGGTGGAGTAGCTTTGGAGTCTTTTTTGGGTGGCCTCTTGATGAGGTGTTAGAATATCTTGATCTTTGATCTTGTCATTATCAAAGAAACGATAAGTGGCTTTTGTGATATTCC
This sequence comes from Thermodesulfobacteriota bacterium, assembly GCA_030017685.1. Taxonomy (GTDB): domain Bacteria; phylum Desulfobacterota; class BSN033; order BSN033; family UBA1163; genus RBG-16-49-23. The sequence goes on from JASEHH010000279.1 coordinate 1,397, forward strand.
AGGTATCACAGGCCTGGGGGATGGAGAGCGTAGGATGATTGGCGAAGATGTCAGCGATGAAGGTGAGTCGTTTGGTGAGACGCTGGTCGCCCAGTTTGGCCTCGCCAAATTCTAATTGTCCCCAAGTTTTTCCTTGATTCTGAGCCAAGTTGGGTGACACTCTCCAAGAAAGATTGAAATGGGAAATGACAAAGTTGTTTTGTACTGTTCAATCGTTTCATAACATATCACCATTAAAATGTCTAGTTTTTATTTATGTAATGATGTCAAATAGTTACGTTGTGTATAATTTCCCCGATTTCCCCTCTCTAATTTGGCGGCCATCCCTTATGTCGCCAATGGAACTTGTGGGTAAAGATTAGC
>JASEHH010000280.1 GCA_030017685.1 Thermodesulfobacteriota bacterium
CCCGCTGCAATTCCGCAGAGGAGGTAGAAGATTAAATAGCGAATATGACCGAGCCGGTCCTCAATATTGTCTCCGAAGATGTAAAGGAACCACATATTGCCGAGGATGTGGAAAAAACCGCCGTGGAGGAATATCGAAGTCAAAAAAGGAAGCCACTGCTGGAAGGCCGAAAATTGTTCGGAGAGCCCCGGATCGGAGTAACGGACGGGGACAATTCCGTAAAGAGAGAAAACTTCCCTCAGGTGAGGCCCCAGGGAGAGTTGCCAGAGAAAGGCGAGGGTATTGAGGATGATGATGAGAAGATTAACGATTGGAAAAGTCTTTGAGCGAATCGCATCTCGAATGGGGATCATGGGGATTTGCCTTGAATGTCATTATAAGAAAAAATCGGAAAGGTTTCAATTTGATTACCGATATTTTTCGATATTTTATGCTTGATTTTTGAAGGGGTGTAGGTTAATTTGAACAGGGGTTTAGAATAACCAAAATCCAAGCACAAAGCACCAAATAATTACCAAATACCAATGACCAAAATTCCAAACACGAAACATAGCAAGTAATCTGTTTGGTTATTCGGAAATTGGTTATTCGAATTTATTTGTAATTTGGAATTTGGTGATTGGAGTTTATGTTAGAGGGTCCCATCGTCTAGTGGCCTAGGACACCGGCCTCTCACGTCGGGAACACGGGTTCGAACCCCGTTGGGACCACCATAGAATTTCAAGGGGTTAGGTGATTGGCCTACCCCTTTTTTTGTCGGATGAACACACGATGAGATTTTGGAGTTGACAGGAAGGTTAAAAAGATTTAGGGTAGGATCGGCTTTGTTATGAGAGGTTGCCATGTCGGATGATCTGAAGATTGTATTGGAGGATGTTAAGGAAAAGTTTGATACGGTAATCGAAGCTTTTAATATGGTGACGGAAAGGCTCGACCGTCACGAGCAGGCAGAAGAGGAACGGTTTCAAAGGTTAGAAACTGAAGTCCTGTCAATAAAAGCAGATGTGTCTGTCCTGAAAACAGATGTAGGCGAGATCCGCAAAGACCTGAATGAGCATCGAAACAGCACAGAACTCCACGGAGGAAGAGTAAAAAAAGAGGCCTCCTAAGGAGCAGTTCTTCTCATGTCCATGCAATGACTATCCAGTAAAAATTCATGGAATACCTTCCTGTTACTGTCGATAAAAGCCATCTGATCACCATCGGAGAAAGACTCTATTCGGAGAGCATTGAGCTCATCCGGGAGCTGGTCAACAATGCCTATGATGCCGATGCCACAGAGGTCGATGTTAAAATGACCGATGAGTTGATTGAGGTCAGAGACAATGGCACAGGAATGGACCGAGCAGGATTGAGACAATACTTCAATATCGGTTCACCGGAAAAGACAGTCAAATCGAAATCCCCAATATTCCATCGAGATCTGATCGGACAGTTCGGCATCGGGAAATTTGCCAGCCTCTCTGCCTGTGAATGTTTTGAAGTCTATACCCAGAAGGGTGACTTTGCGGCTAAGGTGACCTTTGACAAGAAGGAATGGGAAAAGGAGGGAGGCCAATGGAACTTGCCTCTTCAGGTTTTTTCTCCTGACAGGGAGAGGGGAGATGGAACCACAGTCACCCTTCTCAGGCTAACCAGGGAGTTTGATCCCGAAGAGGTCATCCGGAGGATCGTGGAGGGGACTCCTTTAAAGGTGGCCAATTTTGTTGTCAGACTGAATGGAATGAGGATTACCCCGCGGAGCCTGAGCGGACACCG
>JASEHH010000281.1 GCA_030017685.1 Thermodesulfobacteriota bacterium
ACTGGATTCCTGCTGGAGTTTATCCCGATGAAAATCGGGGCAGGAATGACAGAAAGTCGCCTTTTCAGACTTTTTACGAGTCCATCATGCTTAACCCATCATAGTTTATAGAGTTCCTCATCGTACATATGGACCCAGTTCTTCCTCAGGACCTGAATTGCCTCCTCCATCTTATCGACGCCTACGATAAGCACTGTCTTTTCACCCCTGACCAAACAGGTATAGAGGTAATTGACATTGATCGAAATCTCTTTGAGCGGCTTTAAAACCGCATTGAGACCTCCCGGATGGTTGGGCGCCTCCACTGCAAGCACCTCAGTAATCTTAATCGAATAACCATGTGTCCTTAAGACATTGGCCGCTTTTTCGGGGTCGCTGGCTACAAACCGGATACCGCTGATATCAGCGCTATCTGCCACGCTGATGCCAATGATATTAATTCCGTTCTCACCCAAATAATCGCTCATTTCGGAAAGCTTTCCGGGGACATTCTCAAGGCTTACAGAAATCTGTTTGACAGGCATGGGCCCCCTCCTTCATTTTAGGTAATCGTATCCTAACATTAAAGCCGATTTGTTCAACTTGAAGACAGCAGGATTCTTGCCGCCGAAGGTATCTTTCAGGACTCGAATCATTGTTTCCTGAGTCACCAGGCCGGATTTTTTAATGAAGGCTCCTAACATAACCACATTGGCCCCTCTATTTTCAGAGAGCTGTTTCGTCAGGTCATTGAGCGGGATCTCATAGATCACCAGATCTCCCCGGATGGGCCTGTCTTCGATCAGGCTTGAATTCAAAAATATCGTCCCTCCGGATTGAACCTGATTCTGAAATCGGATTAAGGAGGGGTTATTCATCAATACTGCATATTCGGGTTCCGAGGCAACCGGAGAGGCAATTTCCTCTGAGGAAACCACAACGGTGCAGTTGGCTGTTCCTCCTCTCACCTCCGCTCCGTAAGAGGGCAGGCAGGTCACATTCTTTCCTTCTACCATCCCGGCTGTGGCAAGGAGATATCCCATCATAATAACCCCCTGACCACCGAATCCGGAAAAAATGGTCTTAATGAGCATCTTTCTTGTCTCCGCTGATATCCTTGAGCACTCCGAGTGGGAAATGGCTCGCCATCACTTCATCGATCCATTTCGAGGATTTTACAGGATCCATTTTCCAGTTCGTTGGACAGGCGGACAGGATTTCGACAAGCGTGAACCCATATCCCTGTAACTGAAGACGAAAGGCCTTTGCGATTGCCTTTTTCGTTTTCAAAATATTGGCAGGAGTATTGACGGCGGTCCTCTCGATATAAGAACTGCCTCTGGCAATGGCAAGCATCTCGCTCAAATTGATCGGAAAACCTTCTGTTTTTTCCTTTCTTCCGCGCGGAGAGGTGGTGGTGCTCTGTCCTAATATCGTGGTAGGCGCCATCTGGCCGCCGGTCATCCCGTAGACCCCGTTGTTTACGAAGACGGTGGTGATATTCTCTCCTCTGGCCGCCGCATGAATCGATTCTGCTGTTCCGATGGCGGCCATATCCCCATCTCCCTGGTAGGTGAAGACCACCCTGTCCGGAAGGGCCCTCTTCAGTCCGGTAGCGACTGCAGCCGCCCTTCCATGGGATGCCTCGCCCATGTCGATGTCAAAATAGTTGTAAGCAAGAACCGCACACCCTGCCGGAGGGACGCCGATAATCTTCTCCTGAAGGTTCATCTCATCGATCACCTCTCCGATGAGCCGGTGGATGATGCTATGGCC
>JASEHH010000282.1 GCA_030017685.1 Thermodesulfobacteriota bacterium
TCATCGCTATGGCGTTAACTCCGTTAGGATATGGGTTCGCCGAGGAGAATCCGGTCACCCAGTTTATGTCGGATAAAAAGACAGGAAAGCTCCGGGATGATGTTCTCAATGAGAGGGCGACCTCTGCGATCATCGAGGGGAAATGTAATTTGAAGAATCTTCCCGAAGTCCTGGAGACCGTTAAAAGGATGGCAGAAAAAGTGAACACGGTCTTTACCGTTGAAATCATTTCGAAGGTTCCCCCGAAGGGGGAAGTCCCCATCCTTCCTATCTTGAAGAAGTTAGGGTATTGGTATTCCATCAACAGTAAGAACAACATGGGGCTGGGAGATCCGCCCTTCAAATTCTATGAATAATGGGGACAAAGGAGAGACACTATGACGCACAGTTTACATCGCAGAGGTGACAGGGAGAGTCTGAAGGATGATTTTGTGGTGCTCGGTTGTCCATCCACCGGCATCAATAAGAAAGGCTCCGCACCCAAGACACGAGAGTATTTACGCATTGCTTACACGCACCACCCGATCAATGAAGGTGATATGAAGACAGGTAACATTTACAACACCACCATTGAGGACATTCTGGACCGTGTTACAGATGGCACCATTGTTCAGGTGACTTATGATTGCCGGGAGAACGTGGTGGCTTTATTAAAGGAATTGAAGGAGAAGAGACCCGGAATCTCCATTACGGTTTCAGGCGTCACGGATATCGTCCAGGGGATGATGGATGAAGCAGGCCTGGGTCGTATCCACACCGTCGAGTACTCCATGGGCACATGGGGTCAAACTGAGAAGCTGCCCGATTTTGATGTCTTGATGATCACCACGATGTGTGGCCATGCCATGATCGCCAACGATTTGGTAGGGAAGCTGATCCGGGATATCAAACGGGGTCGCTGGACCCTGGATGAGGTAGCTGTGGAGATGGCCAAATGTTGTACTTGCGGCAATTTGAACTTGACCCGTGCGAAAAAGATATTGAAAGAGATGCTGCCGCTCTATGTGATCAACAGTTATTGAACCATCTGAATTCGGGACATAAGGAAGGAGTGAAAAATGCGATATATCATTATTGGAGGAAGTGCTGCGGGGATTAGCGCCGTCGAGGCTATCCGGTCTATCGATCAGACCTCCCCCATCGAACTGTTCAGCAGTGAAGGGACTCCCTTCTACTCGCGTGTTTTACTGAGCTACTATATTGCTGGAGCCATTACAAAGGAAGAGTTGCATTTCAGGCCCCTGGAGTTCTTCGCAGACAATAAAGTGAAGGCTCATCTGGGTCAGAGGGTCGATCAGGTTTTACCCGAGTCAAAATCGATCCGAATGGAAGACGGAAGAGAGTATCCTTTTGACCGATTACTGATCGCATCGGGTTCGTCCCCAAAGATTATGGAGGTTCCGGGGAAGGATAAAAAGGGGGTTGTGGTCATGAGGAATATCGATCACGCCCAGGAGATCGTCAACCGTGTAGAGGAAATGAAAACAGCGTGCGTACTGGGAGGAGGGCTGATCGGCCTGAGGACGGGTTATGCCCTTTCGGTTCGGGGCGTGAAGGTGAAAGTCATTGTTAAATCAAGTCATGTCCTTTCTCAGATGTTGGATCAGGTGTCCGCCGAAATGATCCAGGAAACGATGCGCCAGCATGGGATTGATATCCGGACGGGCCGGGATGCTGTTGAGATTGTAGGAAAGGAATCGGTTGAGGGGATCATCCTTGATGATGGAGAGCGAATCAATTGCCAACTCGTTGT
>JASEHH010000113.1 GCA_030017685.1 Thermodesulfobacteriota bacterium
TCTAATAAATTTTTTTAAAACATTTTTTCACTTTTTTTCGGAACAGTCTCTAATATAAAAATAATCATATGAATGTGGGATTTATATGTCAAGCAAAAAAGGCCTCAGGGTCAGGCCTGCAATAATGCAATGTTTGTGAATAGAGAGAGGGAACGGAGGTTTTAAGGCAATTTGAAAAATAGGGTCGATTTTTTTCAGACATATGGAAATCAGTCGAAATAAAAACCCGGGGAGCGATAGGACCCGGGGGAATCTGAAGCAAGAATGGAGATGAAGAAGTTTCTAAACGGTGAAGACCTGCTTTTCTGAAATATTCTCCTGTTTGAGACGGGCCTTCAGCCACACCTGCATTCTTTCTTCGAGGGGACCAACCCACTTCTCAATCGATGCGATGTCTCCGTCGGCCAGGGCCTTACGGTGTTCGGGTGTCAGGTCGTAGGAGGCCAGGATACCTGCGGGGTTTTCCGCAAGGGCTGTCAGGAATCTGTTGTCCTCCGCCGCCCTCTCAAGCACGGTCAGCATTGCCTTTACGGAGGCCACCTTGAATTCGGGAATCTTTGCCTGGGGATCAAGAGCCGGGTTGGTCAACCGGTTCGCGGGAGCCTCTCTCCAGTGAAAGGCCATAAATGCCTGACCGGGCCTGACCCGATGGGTCTTCCTGGCTTTGGTCTCAACCGCTCCCCTGCGGGAGCTCAGGGAGATCACATCTCCCTCCACAATTCCGAGCCGACTCGCATCTGCGGGATTGATTTCGACATGACTTTCCGGCACCAGTGTTTCGAGAACATGGGATCGATGGCTCATGCTTCCGGTGTGCCAGTGTTCGAGGATCCTTCCCGTGGTTAATAGAATGGGATAGGCGGACGTGGGCAGCTCTGCAGGCGGCCGATCATGGACCACATGAAACTTTCCGCGACCTCGCGTGAATTGACCCTTATGCAGGATGGGGGTTCCGGGATGTTTCATATCACTGCAGGGCCATTGGAGCCCGCCTCTATTGAGGCGATCATAGTTGATCCCCCCGTATATGGGAGTGAGCCGGGCAATTTCGTTCATAATCTCCGCACTGGAATCATAGTTCATGGGATATCCAAGCCGTTTTGAGATCTCAGCTACGATCTCCCAGTCCAGTCTCGCCTCTCCGGGCGGATCAAGGGCCTTACGAACGCGCTGAACACGACGCTCCGTATTGGTGAAGGTTCCGTCTTTCTCTGCAAAACTCGCCGCAGGCAAAATCACATCAGCCATCTGTGCCGTCTCGGTCAGAAAGATGTCCTGAACGATAAGAAACTCCAGTCTGCTCAAAGACTCCCTCGCATGGTTCAGATCGGGTTCGCTGAGCATGGGGTTCTCCCCCATCACATAAAGCGCCTTCAGTTTCCCTTCATAAGCGGCCTGGACCATCTCCGTGATTGTAAGGCCAGGTTTGTCACTCAGGTTCTTTCCCCATCCTTTTTCAAATTTCTCTTTCACGGCGGGATTGTCCACCCGCTGGTATCCCGGATAGACCACGGGCAGGGCGCCCATATCGCAAGCGCCCTGAACATTATTCTGTCCCCGAAGGGGCGAGAAGCCCGTTCCCCTGCGCCCCAGATTTCCGGTGAGCATTAAGAGGTTGGCAATCGTCTTGGCGTTATCCGTTCCGGTCGTGTGTTGTGTGATTCCCATACCGTAGAAGATAATGGCCCTTTTCGCCTTCCCAAAAAGAAGGGCGGCCTGCCGGATTTTCTCTCCGGCAACACCCGTGAGGGCCTCTACGGTCTTGGGGTCATATCGTTTCAGGGATTCGAGAAAAGGTTCGAACTCCTCGCATCGCTCCTCTATGAACTTCTGATCATGGAGGCCTTCCTCCACGATCACCCGCATCATCCCGTTGAGAAGCGCCACGTCCGTTCCAGGCAGATGATCCAGATGGACTTGAGCCATGTCGCACAATTCGATCCTGCGCGGGTCAGCCACTATCAGCCTGGCTCCGTTATTTTTAATGGCTCGCTTAATCCTGCGGCCGATGATGGGATGACATTCAGTCGTATTGGACCCGATCACAAACAGGACTTCGGCATGATCGATATCGGAGATCGAATTGCTCATCGCGCCATCCCCGAATGCCGCCAATGCGGCCGCCACAGTGGAGGCATGACAGAGCCGGGCGCAGTGGTCCACATTGTTCGTGTTCAGAACCGCTCTGGCGAATTTCTGAAAAAGATAATTCTCCTCATTGGTGCACTTTGCGGAACTGAGCAGACCGATCGCATCCGGCCCATGGCGGTCCATGGTCCGGCCGAGGCCCCGCGCCACCCGGTCCAGGGCCTCATTCCAGCCCGCCTCGCGAAAGATCTGATCGATATCGCCCGTACTGACGCTCTTTGGAACTCCTTCTCTTCGAATCAGTGGCCGGGTCAGTCGATCCCGGTGATTGATAAAGTCCAGGCCATAACGCCCCTTGACACAGAGTTCTCCCCGGTTGACAGGACTCTTCTCATTTCCTCTTGCTCTCACAACCTTTCCTGCCCGGATTCCCAGATAGATGGAGCAACCTACTCCGCAGTAGGGACATATTGTCTCGATCTCTCTTTCGGGGACAAGGAGGTTCTTGGCTACCAGAGCTCCAGTGGGACAATGTTCCACGCATTCGCCACAACTTTGACATATGGATTGGGCTAACGGTCTGCCACCAAAGGGGCCGATCGCGGTATCGTAACCCCGGTGGCAGAAGTCAATGGCTCCTACGCCCACGATCTCATCGCACCTGCGCACACACTTCCCACAGAGTATGCACTTGTCCGGCTCAAAATCAAAAGCAGGATTGGATCTGTCCGGAAATCTCGTTCGTGTTGCCCTTCGGAGTCGCTCAATAGACCTTTGTTCCACGCCCACATATCGGGCCACCTTCAGAAACTCACAGTCCTGACTTTTATTACAGAGGAGGCATTCATACGGATGATTGGCAATTGCCAGTTCCACAATCATCCGCCTAATCCTCCGGATCTCCTCTGTCTCCGTTTGGACCTTCATGCCATCCTGTGCGGGTGTGGTGCAGGAGGTGGGCAATCCCCTCATGCCCTCGATCTCGACGATGCAGAGCCGGCACGCCCCAAAGGGCTTTAAAGCAGGATCATTACAGAGGGTGGGCACATAACGCCCTGCCTTCTCGATCGCCTGAAGAACCGTTGATCCCTCCGGGACGATGACTGCCCGACCATCAATGGTAAGCTTGATCCTCTTCATAATCGGTTCACCTCTTCGCCGTCCTAACAGATATGTACTGCATGGAACTTACAGGCCTCGTAGCAAGCCCCGCATTTCGTGCACCTGTCCGGCTCAATCGAATGAGATTTCTTCTTTTCGCCTGTGACCGCCCCTACAGAACACTTTTTAGAACAAACCCCGCATCCATTGCATGTCTCAGGATCGATCTCGTAATGAAACAGGGGTTTGCAGACGCCCGCCTCGCACTTCTTTCCCAGAATATGGGCCTCGTATTCGGAATGAAAGTAACGCAGGGTTGTCTGCACCGGATTTGGGGCTGTCTGACCCAGGCCGCAGAGTGAGCCTTTTTGCACGGTCTCGCTCACATCCTTCAGAATTTCGAGGTCTTCTATGGTCCCTTTTCCACCACAGATGTCGTTGAGGATGTCGAGCATCTGCCGTGTGCCGAGACGGCAGGGAATGCACTTGCCACAGGACTCATCGGCAGTGAAGGAGAGAAAATACCTGGGAATATCGACCATACAAGTCTCCTCATCCATCACGACCATTCCCCCGGAACCCATGATGGAGCCTGCGGCTGTCAGGGACTCGTAATCGACCGGAAGATCGAAAAGATCGGCGGGGATGCATCCTCCGGATGGCCCTCCGGTCTGAACCGCCTTAACTTTCTTCCCTTTAGCCACACCTCCGCCAATCTCATGGATAATCTCTTTTAGACGGATACCCATGGGAACCTCGATGAGACCGGTCCGCTCCACCTTCCCGGCCAGGGCAAAGGTCTTCGTTCCCTTGCTCTTCTCCGTTCCGAAGCCTGCAAACCACTTGGCGCCCTGCGCCAGGATTGCGGAGACATTGCCAAGTGTCTCCACATTATTGATGTTGGTCGGATTTCCCCAAAGACCTTTGTTCGCCGGAAAAGGAGGCCTTGACAGCGGCATGCCCCTGCCGCCGGCAATGGAAGCCATCAGCGCTGTCTCCTCACCGCAGACGAATGCGCCTGCTCCTTCCTTGATATGAATCTCAAAACCAAATCCACTTCCCAGGATATTCCGACCTAAAAGACCGTACTCCCTCATCTGCTTCAGGGCTGTCTCCAGCCGTTTAATGGCCAGCGGATATTCCGCACGGATATAGATGTAGCCCTCATTGCATCCGATAGCATAGGCACCGATCAGCATCCCTTCCAGAACCGAATGGGGGTCCCCTTCAAGCAGTGAGCGGTCCATAAAGGCGCCCGGGTCTCCTTCATCGGCATTGCAGATGATATACTTGGTCTGCCCCGGCGCCTTTCTTGCGAACTCCCACTTCATTCCGGTTGGGAATCCTGCCCCTCCCCGTCCTCGCAGGCCGGAGTCTTTGATTTCCTGAACCACTTCTTCGGGATTCATCTGGAGAGCCCTCATCAGCCCGCTGTATCCGCCCCGGGCAATATAATGCTCGATGTTCTCCGGGTCGATGATCCCGCAATTGCGAAGCGCAATTCGGACCTGAGGCTTGATCATGGGGAGGTCCTCGAAGCGCGGGATCCCATCCACAGGTCCCTCGCCGGTGAAACAGACAGCCCACTCAGGTTTGGGGTCGCCATCTCTAAGGTAGGAGAGAAGAATGTCCTCCGCCCTTTTGGCTGTGAGGTTTCCGTAATAGATGAAAGGCCCTCCGGGCTTTCGGACGGCCATGATCGGCTCCAGATAGCACGTGCCGATACATCCTACCTGCAGGATGCGGCCCAGAAGGTTCATCTGTTTGAGCGTCTGTTTGGCCGCCGCATAAACTTCATCCGCCCCTGCGGCTTTACCGCAGGTCCCCATCCCGATCTGGATGAGGGGTTGTCTAAGGTTCTCGAGGGCCTTCCAGTTTTTTTCGGCCCTTTCCTTTATCAATGTAAAATCCATGGTCCACCTCAATCTCCCTCTTCTCCGATCACTTGAAGAGTCCTTCTTCTCTAACTCGAATCTCATCGAGGAGCTTCAATGCCCTGGATCGATTCAGACTTCCATATACTGAATCGTTAACGACCATGATCGGCGCTAAGGCACAGGAGCCAAAGCAGGCGACGGTCTCAATCGTAAAAAGGCCATCCGGCGTTATCTGTCCGGGAGTTACCTGAAGATGCTCCTCAATCGTCTCCAGAATTCGATTTGAACCCTTTACATGGCAGGCGGTCCCGCGACAGACCCGAATGATGTTTTTCCCAACGGGTTGAAACCGGAACTGAGCATAGAATGTGGCTGTCCCGAAAACCCTTGCGGCTGACAGTCTTGTAAGACGGGCGATTTCGAGAAGCGCCTGCTCGGGCAAAAAACCCAGGGCTCTCTGTACCCTCTGGAGCATGGGAATAAGTTCATCAGCCCTTCCCTTAAATTCCTTCCGTATCTCAGCAAAGAGACCTTCTATTTCCTCCATTCTCTCAGCAGGGAGCTCCTGATAGATGGCCTGTTCCATATGGCTCTTCCTTTCTCACGCTGGATCTCCAGAACCCTTTGCCCGGAAAAAGAGATTGGTTACCAGGCTTCACGCTCCAGACGCTTGTAGATGAACATGAGCTGTTCTTCGGTGAGCTCACCGATATTCTTCCGGATCCAATCCAGATCTCCGGATAGAATGGCGGCCTTGGCTTTACGGGAGAGCCGATACTCCTTCAGGGCCTCGGAACCGTCTTCCATCAGCTCACGCCAGAACTCTCCGTTCTGATAAGCTCTCTCCAGAACCCGGATGACCTCTTCCTTCTGGATCAGTCGTTCCTTCTGTGTCTCGACAATGAGCTCTTCTATGGATTCCTTCTCTTTCTCTTTCAGCGCGCTCTTTACAGCCGTCTTAAATTCATCTTCCGTAAAGGGTTTGCGCAGGTAGTCCGAGACCCCCATCCTGACGGCCTGGACTGCCGAAGAAACAGAGGGATACCCTGTGATGATGACCACATTTGTTCTGGGTCGCTTCTCACGTACATGCTGAACGACATCCATGCCATCCATGTCGGGCAACCGAAGGTCAGCCACCAAAAGGTCGAACTCACTTGCCCTGAACTTATCCAGGGCTCCCTGTCCTGTGTCGGCCAGATCCACCTCGTATCCTTCTTCACGCATCACCATCTCAAGTCCTTTGGCTACATTCCTCTCATCTTCCATCAGAAGGACATGGGGCCGGTAGGCAGGCTCACTTCTAATGGTTTCTTGGATTGTGTTCATGGTCTCTACCTCCTTTCCTTTGTTTTCACCCAAAACTTAGCAAGATAGATGCCAATCCCAGCCGGAGAGAGTGTATGGTCAATTGATAAATAATTTTAATGGGTTAGAATAAATTATCCTACGTCGAAACAAGGATTTTGGTTGTCAAATCGTATAGAAGTTTATATATGGGAAAAAGAGGAAGATGCCATTTTATATCTTGCATTAAATATTTACGGGCGTATAATGGAATATACATGGGGGCATTGATGGATCATCGGATAGAGTTCGAAACACTTTATAATATTCTTCGGGATATCAGCACATCGCTTCATTCCGGCACCCATGTCAAGGATGTGCTCGACATTCTCGTAATGAAATCTGCCGAGATGCTCAATGCCAGAGGCGCTCTCATCCGGATTTTAAACACTAAGACGAACCATCTCGATCTGGGAGCCTCATATGGTTTGAGTGACCTGTATCTTTCCAAGGGCCCGGCCTTCCGCAAAGAATTCGTAATGGATCTCTGTCGGCAGAACAGAGTTCTTGTCATCCAGGACATCTTTAATGATCCCTTTGTTCAATACCCCAAAGAGGCCTGGGCAGAAGGAATCCGGATGATGATTGACGCACCCATCACTTATAGGGATGATGTCCTGGGTATCCTTCGAATCTATTTCGACGAAACGAGGGAATTTTCTGAAGAAGAACTGCATTACCTCATCCTCATTGCAGAAAGAGGGGCTGCTGTCATCCAGAGGGCTCAACTCATCGAGATGCAGGAATCCCGATACGATCAGTTGGCCCTTCAGACAGAAAAATTGTCAGCCCTGGGCAGGATGGCCGCCGGAATTGCCCATGAGATCAACAATCCCCTTGCCGGCGTCTTGCTCTTTAGCTCAAACCTGCTCAAAAAGGCTCCACAGGAGGGGCCCTTCAGAGAAGGGCTTGAAATCATTATCCAGGAGACCCTGCGGTGTAAGGCGATCATCCAGGAGCTCCTGGAATTCTCCCGGCCAAGCGAACCCAAAGCGGTCCTGACAAATGTTAACAATGTGATTGTGAGAGCCATTCACCTCCTCGAAAATGAGTTCCGGCTCCAGCATATTCGGGTGGACGTGGACCTGTTGAAGCAATTGCCCGAGATCCTTATCGATGAGAACCAGATTGAGCAAATCTTTGTCAACCTGTTGCTCAACGCCATACAGGCCATCGAAGAACAGGGAACGATAACGATCCATAGTTATGTCAGCCCTGATCGAAAGAATGTTGCGATCGATGTCTCTGACACAGGATGCGGGATTTCTTCGGAGAACATGTCCAAGATATTTGAACCTTTCTTCTCCACCAAGGCAAAGGGAACAGGCCTCGGCCTGGCCGTAACGTATGGAATCGTTCAAAAACACGGGGGACATGTTTATGCCTTTAGCCAACCCAAACAGGGATCCCGTTTTATCGTAGAGCTGCCTATTCCCTCAGGGCTTCATCAAGGAGAAATGAGAAGGTAGAAATGAAACCCGTAAAGATTCTGGTGATTGATGACGAACCCGTGATCTGCAAAGGATGCCGCCTGGCGCTCTCGGATGAAAATCATGTCGTTGAGACCTGCATGACAGGCAGACAAGGTACGGACCTGATCCGGGAGGGTGATTACGACGTAATCCTCCTCGATATGAAGCTGCCTGATATTGAAGGCATGGAGATCCTCAGAACCATCCACAAAACGAAGCAGAGTCTGCTTGTGATCGTCATGACAGGGTATTCCACCGTTCAAAACGCTGTGGAAGCGATGAAGTTGGGCGCCTTTGACTACCTGTCCAAACCTTTTACCGATGAAGAACTGATTCTGGTGGTACAGAGGGCCATTGAAAAAAAACGGTTGGTAGAAGAGAATCTTTTTCTCCGGAAGGAGCTCTTCAACCGGTTCAGCTTCGAAAATATTATCGGAGAGAGCCCTAAAATCCTTTCCATCTTCGAACAGATCGAGAAGGTCGCTCCGACCGACAGCACGGTGCTTCTGTATGGAGAAAGCGGCACAGGAAAAGAACTCTTTGCTGGAGCCCTTCATGCCCGCAGCCAGAGGGCTCACTGTCAATTCATCGCCGTCGATTGTAGCACCCTTTCTCCCAGTCTTCTCGAAAGCGAACTTTTCGGCCATGTCAGGGGAGCCTTCACCGGTGCGGTTCGGGACAAAGAAGGAATATTCGATATGGCCAATGGCGGGACCCTCTTTATGGATGATGTGACCAATCTGAGTCTCGAGATCCAGGGAAAGTTCCTGCGGGTTCTGGAGACCGGTGAATACAAACCGGTAGGAGCAAGCCACTTTCACAAAACGGATGTCCGGATCATTGCCGCCACGAACAGGGATCTGAAGGCGATGGTTGAAGAGGAAAAGTTCAGGGAGGACCTCTTTTACCGTTTGAATGTCTTTCCCATCTACCTTCCGCCCCTTCGGGAGAGGAAGGAGGATATCCCCAGGCTTGCCTACCACTTTCTCAGACACTTTTGCAGGAAAACAGGGAAACGGATCGAAGGGTTCTCCGATGAAGCGCTGGAGAGTTTGATCCATTACGATTGGCCTGGCAATGTCCGGCAGCTGAAGAATGTGGTGGAACGTCTGGTCATCATGGCGGACGATACCAAGCTCGACCTGCTCCATCTGCTCGAGCAGCTTCAGACGAAACGATCCTGGAAGAGTCATCCGATCCCCGGGACCCTGCAAGAACTCAATGCCGAAAAGAAGCGCCTCCTTGAAGAGACCTTCGGACAGATTCAAAAGGCCTTTCTCATCAATGCCCTCCGGGCATCAAACGGTAACATCACCCGTGCGGCCGAAAGGGTGGGCATGCAGCGGCCCAATTTTTGCGCCCTCCTTAAAAAACATCGCATTTCGCCCGAACGTATCAAAAATGAAAAAGAAAATTAGGGGACGTCCCATCGTGTCATGTTATAGTTCTGTGTATAATTTAAAGATGATGAACTCGTAAAAAGGTCATTCCCGTGAAAACGGGAATCCAGAGAATTCTAACTACATAAAAAGACTGGATTCCTGCTTGCGCAGGAATGACAGAAAATGGCCTTTTCAGACTTTTTGGTAACGTTCAAAAGGTGAGGCATCACATTATTTCAACCGATAGGACGTG
>JASEHH010000283.1 GCA_030017685.1 Thermodesulfobacteriota bacterium
TGGTCCGCCTGCCCCTCTGGAGTCCATTCTGTCATCACGAAATTGGAGATGCTTCCTTGAAGTTGGGGAGTTCATCCATTATAGTATGAAGAAATTGGTCAAGGAGGAGAAAGATGATCGTTAAGCAATATGAAGTAGGAAATTTTTCGGTCTTCTGCTATCTGATCGGGGATGAGGAGACGAAAGAGGGGCTGTTCATCGACCCTTCGGATGATGCGGAAAGACTCTTATCCGAAGCGAAATCTCATGGTATCAGTAAAATCAAGTATATCGTCAATACCCATTGCCATGTGGACCATATCATGGGCAATGCCGGGATGAAGAAAAAAACCGGTGCCAAGATCGTCATCCATGAAGAGGAGGCCGCTTACCTCCCCCGCACCTCTCCCGATCTTCTCATGATGTTCAGCGCCACCCAATCTCCTCCTGCCGACATTCTGGTCAAAGAGGGCGATCTGATCAAGGCGGGGAAAGTCGAACTTAAAGTCCTCCACACGCCTGGCCACTCTCCGGGCGGAATGTCCCTCTATATGGATGGGATGGTCTTTACAGGGGATACCCTCTTTGTGGGCTCGGTCGGAAGGACGGACTTTCCTGGAAGTTCCTGGGATGTGATGGAAGCCTCCATCCGGAAAAAACTCTATGTACTGCCTGGCGACACGGTCGTCTTCCCCGGCCACAACTATGGTTCCACACCGACCTCAACGATCCAATACGAGAAGCGGCACAACTCCTTTGTCCGGGGGTGAAGATTAAGAACATCCTCATCACAGGCCTACCGGGGATTGGCAAGACCACACTCATCAAAAAACTTTATGAAGAGTTAAAGCCTCTTCGCCCTGTCGGATTTTATACGGCAGAGATTAGACAGGAGGGAGTCCGGAAAGGTTTTGAACTGAACAGCTTTGATGGAACAAGGGGGCTTCTTTCTCATCAAGACATCCACGGTCCATACCGGGTGGGCCGTTATGGAGTGGACATCAAAGGTTTTGAGGATTTTCTTGACTCAATCCCCTTCTTCAACCCTTCAGCCCGCCTTGTGATCATTGATGAGATCGGAAAGATGGAGTGTCTCTCTGAGAAATTCAAAAAACTCCTGGTGGAAGTCTTGGATTCCGATAAGCGGCTCATTGCAACCATTGCCTTAAAAGGGGGCGGACTGATCGAAGAGGTGAAAGAGAGACGAGACGTAAAGCTTTTTACAATGACAAAGAGCAACAGGGACTCTTTATTGCATGAAATTTTAGGAGAGATTACCCCTCCCCCCACCTTCCGTCCTTAAGAGGAAGACAAGGGGATCATATCGAGTAGGTTATATCTGCCTTTTCTCTCCCCCTCTTTGGTAAGGTTCTCCCTCTTTTCCCCTCTTTGGAAAAGAGGGGTTAGGGGAGATTTCATAAATCATAGGCAACTCCATATCTTTAAAAGGGTTACCAAAGGGGAATCATAAGGATTATAGCCATATCTTCATGAGGTTTTACCCACTCGACCGGGAAAAGACCTTTTTTTTAGATTCTTGCTTACCCATATCGAAAAAATGTCCGTAATTCAATGGTTTGGAGCTAAAAATGAGTTAAAAATACATTGACACCTTCCTCCCACATGCATATAATTCCTCCATCCATAGAATAAACTTAAAAAATAATGTTGGGCGTCAAAAAAGCAATTGGACAACCTGCTTCGATAATGGTAATTTATAGGTATTATGC
>JASEHH010000025.1 GCA_030017685.1 Thermodesulfobacteriota bacterium
CGGTTGAGGGGATCATCCTTGATGATGGAGAGCGAATCAATTGCCAACTCGTTGTTATTGGAAAGGGTGTCCAACCCAATGTCGATTTCCTCTCATCCACTCCGATTAAAATCAACGAGGGAATTGTCGCAGATGAGACCATGATGACCAGCCTGCCGGATATTTATGTGGCTGGGGATGTGGCAGAAACTTATGACCTTACCACTGGAAGGACGGGTGTCAATGCCATTTGGCCATGCGCTTTTGAACAAGGCCGTGTGGCAGGCTTGAACATGGCCGGGAAAAAAGCCAAATATGAGGGGTCTTTCCGGATGAATGCACTCGATTTTTATGGGCTGCCGGTGATTTCAATGGGAATTACCCGTATCGACGGGAATGGATTCCAACAGTTCCAGAAGAAGACGGAAAATACTTATCGAAAACTTGTTTTAAGGGATGGGCGTATCGTTGGAGCGATTCTGGTCGGTCAGGTTCAAAAGGCAGGGATTTTGGCCACTCTTTTGAAGAAGCGGGTGAATGTTTCGGATATCATCCCCCTGTTAATGAGTCATAGACTCAATTTTGCCGAATTATTACCCTTCACCCAACAGAATCGAGAAAGATTCACTGAGGTTGAATATAGAGAACTGAGCCAACGGCCGTTGGCATCGAGACGTTAGGAGATCTCTGAAAAAGTCCAGAAATCTCTGATTACACTGATTATGAGACGATTACACCGATTAGAAATATTTCGAAAATAAAGAGAAATCTGCGTAATCATTTTTTGAAATCTGCGTAATCAAGAGAGCGTGAAATAGTTTTTCAAAGCTCTATTTAGGAGGGTAAGATGAAAGTGATCAAGGTAGATCCAGAAAAATGTACACAATGTCATGCCTGTGATCTCTGGTGTGGCATTGAGATTGGCTCCGAGAAGAAGGAGCTGAATAACGCCATCCATGAGAAACCGCAGCCTGTCCCCCGGGTTTATGTGGAGGGGAATAACTTCCCCCTTCATTGTCGCCATTGTGAAGTGGCCCCTTGTATTGACGCCTGTCCCAATGGAACGATGCGCAGAGACCCGGCAACAGGGCTGGTCTATGTCTATGAGCCGACCTGCATTGCGTGCTGGATGTGTGTGATGGTCTGCCCTTTTGGAATTATTGCCCCATCGCCCTCGATCCATGTCGCTGTAAAATGCGACCGCTGCCGGAACATGGAGTACCCCATCTGTGTGGATGTCTGTCCCACGAAGGCATTGGCTCTGGAGGAAAGGGAGGAGGGAGAGACCTGGTATGGGTATGCTCCGAAACGAAGTTATTGATCGATCATTGTTGCGAGGCCTTGACCTGAGAAGGTCAAAAGCCCTATCGATTATAGAAAGGAGAGGAAGAGATGGATTTCGTACAAAGAAAGACTGCGGATAGTGTGGTAGATCATTTTTTAAAGGAAGCAGCGGAGAAAGAGATTCCACTCGTGTGGGATCGTTATGAGGGGTCGCTTCCCCAGTGCGGGTTTTGTGAGACCGGATTGAATTGCAGGGATTGTCTCCAGGGGCCTTGCATCAGCCATCCGTTCAAAGATCAGAACAAAGAGGGTATCTGCGGAAAAGACAAGGATATCCTTGCCGTTCATTCTTTCGTCAGACTGGTGGTACAGGGGACAATGGGTTACTTGGATCAACTGGCCGATTTTGCCAAGGACGTTGAGGCCGGGAAAGGGTCTCCCAAGCGAAAACAGGAGGCGGCTAAGCTTATCAAGGATATCCAGGGCATGTGGGGAGATGGAAATACGGACGTAATGAAAAAGTTTCCGAAGGCCCTTATCGACGGGTGGAAGGCAGCAGGCATCTATCCGGATGGAATTGGCAGCGCCCTGTTCAAGGTGTCTCAGAAATTGGATGGAGGGGTCGGAAATGTTGAGGAGACTCTTCTGTGGGCATTCAAAGGGGCCCTCATGGGTTGTGCAGCCCAGATGCTTCAGGGGAGATTGAAGACAACTGTTTTCGGAGATACCGCTCCCACGAACGTGGAGGTCAATCTGGGTGTACTTCCGAAAGACCTGGCCGTTGTTCTTCTTTATGGTCATTTCTCTCCTTTTTTGAAACAGAAGATTGCTGACGCAGCCAAAGGGAAGAAGATAAAAGTCATGGGGGTTTGCACGGATCCCCTTGTCCCACCCCATTCTTTTGCTCCGGTCACCAACTATGGCTCCCAGGAAATTCCTCTGATGACAGGAGCGGTGGACTTGATTGTGACCGGAGACCAATGTGTCAATCCCTCTTTGGCGGAATTGGCTAAAATTTGGAAGGTTGAGGTCGTCCCCACAGAAGTTTTAAATAGAAAAGATGTGAGCTCTTTTGCCAAGGAGATCATTGGAATGGCCCAAGAGACTTTTAAGGCTCGCGGTGAGGTGGCCAGAGACATCCCGAATATCAAAGAGTCGGGTATCATGGGTTTTTCTGCAAAGGACATCCATGCGGACAAGGTGGTGAAGGCCCTTTCAGATGGAAAAATTAAGGGAATCGCCATTTTGGCGGGATGTAACAATGTCAAGTTCACACAGGATCAAGAGATTGTTTCACTCGCCCGTGAGTTATTGAAAAAAGATATTTTCTGTGTCTCGGAGGGGTGTGCCAGTGTGGGTCTTGCCAAATTCGGGTTATTAAATCCCAAAAAGCGTGATGCCAGTTGTGGCAAGGGGTTATCGGCTCTGCTTGTTTCTCTGGGGAAGAATGTCCCGGCAGTCATCGATCTCGGAAGTTGTGAAAATAGCGGCGTGACCGATTTTTTGCTGGATATGGCAAGCGTAGGGAAAAAGCCAATCAAAGAATTTCCGATCGTAGCCTGTTTTCCTGAGGCTAACCGGACCAAGGCAGTAGCCAGGACAGCCTGGACTGTGGCCATGGGAATCCCGACCTATTTCTGGCCATTTCTCCCTGTCACCGGAAGTCAGAAGACCATAGAATCCCTGAGTGGGTTCTGTGAAGAAAAATTCGGCGCAAAACTTCATGTCATCACGGAAAAAATGGATTATATAAAGAAAGCGGAATTGCTTGTGAAAAGTCTAAAAAAGGCGTAGGGTCTTGAAAGACTGATGAGATACATATATATTTTCTACAATTTCTTCCATATGAAGAAAGAGGTTGTTGTATCATTCTAAACATGCAGGGAAAGGAGGATCTGAGATGAAGATGAACAAATTGTTACAAGTAACGGCAATGGTATTTCTTATGATCCTAATTTTTGTCAGTGGAGCCCGGGCGGCCGATTGGAAGCCATCCAAACCGATTGAGTTCGTGGCTCCCTTTGCTCCAGGGGGTGGCAGCGACGTATTAGCCCGGTCCATTGCCAGCATCATTGAGGGAGAGAAATTATGCCCCGTACCCCTCCTCGTTGTTAACAAGGCTGGTGGCAGCGGCCTCGTCGGAACGACAGCGGTCGCCCAGCAGAAAGGGGATCCCCATGTCCTTTTGACCTACATTCCCGGTCAAGCACAAGCGGCTTTGGTGGCAGGGAAGGGAGCTCCCACCTTTCGTGATCTCACCTTGATCTGCGGCCTGGCCCTCGATGAACAGTTGATTGTCGTAAAAGCCGATTCTCGTTTCAAAACAATTCAAGACATCATCGCTGAGGCAAAAAAGCGTCCTGCAGAATTGACCGTCGGGGGAACAGGCGCAGGCCAGGACGACCAAATATGCCAGCGCGTCTTCGAACGGTCTGCCGGGATCCGATTTCGTTATATCCCCTTTAAAAGCGGTGGGGAATGCATTACAGCCCTTCTGGGTGGACACGTAGACATGATATGGGCCAATCCTCCCGAATTCGTTCCCCAGTGGGAGGCTAAGATGGTTCGGCCTGTGGCCGTTGCAAAGCTTACCCGCATGTCAGAATTCCCGGACGTACCCACCCTGAAAGAAATAGGGCATACTGTTACCTACTTCTTTTACCGAGGGATTGTAACCCCCCAGGGCATCCCTGCTGAAGCCGCAGCTTTTTATGAAAATATGTTTAAACGCTTGGCGGAATCATCTGCGTGGAAAGAAAAATATCTGACAAAGTATATGCTCAGCCCGGGTTGGATGGGGAGCAAGGAGTTTGCGAAGGTCGTTGCACAGAATGAAGAAGAATCCAAAGAAATTCTGAAGGATCTGGGGCTCCTGAAGTAAATCCTTCTTTCATTTATTATTGATGTATGATTGATCCCATCCGCGTCTCGAAAGCGGCGCGGATGGGATCATTTGGGGAGAATACTGATGCGTATTGCTGACCTCATAGGTGGAGTAGTCGTTCTAATATTAGGAGTGGCTGTAATCTATTTTTCCTCGCAACTTGAATATTATTCTGAATTTGGTCCGGGGCCTGGATTTTTACCTCTGTGGATAGGGATCATTATTACTGCCGGTGCCATTTATGTTATTATAAATCTCCTCACAAAGCACAGCAGAACAAGAGAGTTCTTCAAACCACGAACCAAACTGGGTCTTCAAATATTAATTACTATCATCATCACTTTCCTAGTATTGCCTTTACTCGGTTTCTCCATTGGACTTGCTCTTTTTATTGGTGTTACCATGCGTATGATGGGAAAACATCGTTGGGTCCCGTGTGGTCTTACGGCTATTGTGACAGCTATTGGGATACGACTGATCTTCATCTCTTGGCTGACCATTCCTTTACCACGAGGTTTGATAGGTTGGTAGGAGAGAATAAATTTGGAACTTCTTAATAATCTATATACAGGATTTTCTATTGCCCTTACTTTTAATAACATCATCTATTGTCTCGTTGGGGTTCTCTTTGGCCAAATCGTGGGAGTCCTTCCTGGAATCGGTGCGCCGACTGCCATTGCTCTGCTTCTTCCCCTTACCTATTCAGTAAACCCAACATCAGCCCTTATCATGTTTGCAGGCATTTATTATGGCGTTGCTTACGGAGGTACCCTCACCTCGGTGCTCATCAATGTGCCGGGTGAATCCTCCACGGTAATGACCTGTGTCGATGGGTATCAGATGGCTCTGAAGGGTCGGGCCGGTGCTGCATTATCAGTGGCAGCCATAGGTTCATTTATCGCCGGTACTGTCTCCATTATCCTCCTAATGGCTTTTGCCCCTGCACTGGCAAAGTTTGCATTGCGGTTTGGACCACCGGAGTACTTTGCCTTGACAGCCATGGCTTTTGGACTGCTTACCGTCTTTGGAGGGGAGCAGCCCATCAAAACCATCATCTCTACCATGCTTGGTCTTTTGATTGCAACCATCGGGCTCGACGTAGTAAGTGGCATGCCAAGGTTTGCTTTTGGCTTCCCACAACTTTTCGGGGGGATCGACTTCATCGTCATCATCTGTGGTATGTTTGGGATTGCAGAAGTCTTCAGCAGTATCGAGGAGCCGGAGGAGGGGGAACTGGTCAAATCTAAATTGCGACTTCGCGATCTCTTCCTGACTTGGGAGGAATGGATTGCCTCTCGGTGGGCGATCGTACGGGGAGGGATCATTGGGTTCCTCGTTGGGATCATCCCAGCGGGAGGCATCACGACCGCCTCCTTTCTCGCCTATCTTGCAGAGAAGCGAGCCTCTAAACATCCTGAGCTCTTTGGGCACGGGGCGATTGAGGGGGTAGCGGCACCTGAATCGGCTAATAATTCGGCTTCGATCAGTGGCTTTGCTCCATTGTTAGCCTTGGGAGTTCCAGGGTCACCTACAACCGCTGTGATGCTGGCTGGTTTTATGATGTGGGGGATTCGACCAGGCCCCATGCTTTTCAAGACCAATCCTGACTTGGTTTGGGGTCTCATTTCAAGCATGTATATTGGCAATGTCCTGCTCCTGTTGATTAATATCTTCTTGATCCCCGCCTTTGTGGTAATGCTTCGTCTTCCGTATACTATTATCATGGGGTTCATTATTGTCTTTGCTTCTGTGGGTGCGTACAGTGTCAACAACAATTTCTTCGATGTCTGGTTGATGCTCGGCTTCGCTGTGTTAGGCTACTTAATGAGAAAACTCCAGTACCCCATCGTTCCTCTGGTCTTGGGCTTGGTCCTTGGGAATTTATCAGAAAACTCTCTTCGTCAGGCCCTTCTTATTTCCGGAGGAAGTTTTTCCATCTTCTTCACCCGGCCTATTTCGTTGCTTTTCGTAGTTGTTGCCATTCTTGCCTATCTCTCCCCGGTGATTCGATGGGCGTTGAAAGGCTTACGGCAGACCAAGGTGGACCCGGCGTGATCCTCAGGTGATTGGAATTTATTTTATCTCGCCATGGCGGGATTGGAATTTGGTAATTGGGGTTTATTTCTGCATCCTCTGATGGACTTTCTTCCAGCTCTCGGTTTCGAGAAAACTTCCTGAGACATTTTCCAAAAGTTTTAAAAATACGCAGTAAGGCATGGCAAGCGTGAGTACTTCCTTCTCAACCATGGGCCTTGCCGAGACATCGAACATTCCAAGGACAGCACGGGGTTTCTCTTGATCAGCTTCCTTTAGAGGATGGGTGAGGATGGTCCCACATCCTGAACCGAATGGAGTATATACGGCATCGGTTCGCTCCAGGGCATAGTTCGTCAATGTGAAAAGGCCTGAAAGGGTATCCGGTGAGGCAAAAAAAACAACTACCTCTGGGTTTATCTCATCCTGAAATTGCTCGATGGGTTTAAAGACACAATAAGTAGCCGGGGCTCGTCTTGGTTTCATCTTTCCAAAATATTCTTTAGCAAGTTCTGGAGTCTTAATATAACGCTCTCCCTCCATCTGTCCTGGAATCCCGCAGGAGAGGAAAAATTCGATGTTTGGCCTTGGCGATTCAAAAAATCCCATATAGTAGGCACCACCGGGGCAGCCGAAATGGGTTTTATCGAAGTAGACAGTTACCCCTTTCTTCCTCACATTCTGAAGCAGGCCGATCATACACCCATGAATTCCTTCCTTTGGGGTAACCCCCCCAGGTTTCTTATCCGTATAATAGATTCCCAGAGGAGATTCTTTTAGTCCCAGAGTCTTTCGAAATGGTTCTAATGATGTTTTAGAAAATTGATTCATTTTCTTACCCCCTATTCTTGATGGAATCGTAAAAAGTCGCCATCCCCTTTCGACAGGCTCAGGGTGAACGGTGTAACCTATTGATATTACGTTCGTGTCCCGCGAAACGCGGGATCGAAGCATGAATGATATGTGGCAATGGACTTTTTACGATTCCATCCATTCTTGTTTCTCTCTACTTCGGAAATTTACCTGATGCTTTAGTCCAAAGTCAACAAGTATCCATTACTCTTGAATTTAGACAAATATGGTTTTAAAGTTATTTATGATGAATTAGTAAAAAGTCGTCATTCCCGTGAAAACGGGAATCCAGGGGAATTCTAAGTGCCTAAAAAGACTGGATTCCTGCTTGCGCAGGAATGACAGAAAATATCTCTTCAGACTTTTTGCGAGACCATCATTTATGACGCTACGTACAAAAACATCACTGCTTCTGACCGGCCTCTTTGTCGTGATCTTAGGCATTGCCGGGTTTTTCTCTCTTCATTTTCTGGAAAACTCCATCCGGAATTCGATTTATGCAGGATTGGAAAGCGTTTCGGTCGCCGAATCACAAGAAATTTCAAGATTTTTAGATGATACCCTGAGAGATGCGCAGGCGATGGCTTCTTTTTTACCCCAGAAAGCGCTGGAGGAGAAGGATGTTGCGGTCATTGAAGAACATCTGAAAAAGGCTATGAAAAACTACCCGAAGTTTGAAAACGGGATGTTTCTTCTCGATGCAGGTGGGACCCTGTGGGCAGACTATCCTGTTTATCCCGGGACCAGAGGGAAAAACTTCGCTTTTCGTGAATATTTTAAGACAACCATGGAGAAGCATAAAGGCATCATCGGAGTCCCTTATCGATCAGCCAGAACCGGAGAGGCGGTTTTGACATTTACTGCATTGTTGAGGGGGTCTAAAAATCAGGTTCTGGGGATCATCGGATGTTCGGTTCAACTGCTTCATCCCAATGCTTTAGGCGGAATCCGGAAAACTAAAATTGGTGAGTCCGGATATATCTATGTATTCGACACTTCGAGGTTGATGATTCTTCATCCGGAGGATCGGAGAGTATTGCAGAGGGATGTCCCTCCCGGCGCCAATAAATTATTCGATGCGGCCATTGAAGGTTTTGAAGGGATGGGTGAAACCGTCAATTCAAGGGGCGTTCCCATGCTCCTTTCCCTCAGGCGTATCCCGGGGACAAATTGGATTATTGGAGCACAGCAACCGAAAAGCGAGGCATTTGCACCAATAAAGGAAGCCCGAAACCGGATCATCTGGGGCACAATGGCCGCTGTTTTCATTGCTATTCTGATTGGTATGGTGGCCGTGCGGAGGCTGACCGAACCTCTATCGAGGCTTCGCAATATTGCCAAACAACTTGGACAGAATGCAGAGACCATAGGCGATGATCTTCAGGGGAAGAGAGGTCTTCAGGAAGAACTGAAATCCATGCAGTCCTCTGATGAGATCGGGGACCTGACAAGGGCTTTCAAAGAGATGTATGAAATGCTGGATCAAACCCTAACTTCCCTTAAGGGGTCGGCAAAGGATTGGGAACGGACTTTTGATTCAGTTCGCGACCCGATCTTTATCTTAGATAAGGAGAACCGAATTCAGCGACTCAACCTGGCAGCAGCTCAATTATTGAAGATGGATTTTAAAGAGGCCATCGGTCAGCCCTGTTACAGATTGATTCATGGGACTGAAAATCCGCCCGATTTCTGTCCGCACCGGCAGACCTTAGAGACAGGAAGGCCAGCTTGGGCAGAGGTAGAGGAGCCTTTTTTAGGAGGTGTTTTTGAGATCACAACGACTCCGCTCAGCGATGGAGCTGGCAAAACTATGGGTTCTGTCCATGTGACCCGGGATATCACCGAGCGAAAACGGGCAGAGGAGGCGCTTCGGGAGTCAGAAAAGAAGTATCGGTCCGTTATTGCCAATGCCAATGATGCGATCTTCATTGCCCATGATGGATTTGTAAAATTTCCAAACCCAAGCACTCTTGCAATAACAGGTTATTCTGAGAAGGAATATGCCACGACTCCCTTCATGAACCTTATCCATCCCGAAGATAGAGAGATGGTGCTCGACAGACATAATCGGAGACTTAAAGGGGAAGAGGTTCCTAACAATTACTCTTTCAGGGTGTTGAACAAAGCGGGTGAAGAGCTGTGGGTCCAACTCAATGCTGTTTCCACCGATTGGGAAGGAAGACCTGCTGTTCTCTGTTTTCTCAGAGACATCACCTCGCAGAAGAGGCTGGAGGCCCAATTCCAGCAGGCACAGAAGATGGAGGCAGTAGGCACCCTCGCAGGTGGAATTGCACATGACTTTAATAATCTCCTTCAGTCCATTCTGGGCTATACAGAGATCCTTCTCATGGACAATCAAATGAGAACACCCGTTCATCAGGACCTTCAGGAGATTAAGCGTGCAACCCAGAGAGGAGCTGAATTGACCCAGCAACTTCTGACCTTCAGTCAGAAGGTGCAGAGCAGATTGAGATCCATCGATCTTAATAAGGGAGTGATACAGGTAGAGAAGTTGCTTAGAAGGACCATACCTAAAATGATTGAGGTTGAACTTCATCTTGCCGATGATTTGAGAACGGTCAATGCGGATCCGGCTCAAGTGGAACAGGTTCTGATGAATCTTGCGGTCAATTCAAGAGACGCTATGGCTGAAGGAGGAAAATTGATCATAAGAACAGATAATGTGACTCTGGATGAGACATTTTGTAAAAATCATCTGGGAGCAAAGCCCGGCGGCTATGTGGCGTTGACGGTCTCAGACACCGGCCACGGCATGGATGAGGAGACTATTAAACATATCTTCGATCCCTTCTATACCACCAAAGGGGTGGGCAAGGGAACCGGGCTTGGGCTTGCCATGGTTTATGGCATTGTCAAAAACCATGAAGGATATATCCTCTGCGAGAGCGAACCGAATAAAGGGACCACCTTCAGAATTTATTTTCCTGTCACAGAACAGGGGATGGGCGTGGAGGAGTTGAGAGAAGATAAAGAATTCACAGGAGGCTCAGAGACCATTCTGCTGGTGGACGATGAAGAACCCCTCCGGAATCTTGGCGAACAGATTTTTACAAGGTATGGCTATACGGTGCTTAAAGCTCCTGAAGGAGAAAGCGCTTTAAAAATCTATGAAGAGAAAAAGGATGGAATAGATTTAATCATCCTGGATCTGATCATGCCCGGTATGGGAGGAAAGAAATGTCTGGAAGGGTTGCTTCAGATCAATCCGGATGTGAAGGTAGTGATTGCGAGCGGGTATTCGCCGGAAGGAACGGTCAAGAGTTTTCTGAAAGGAGGGGCAAAACACTTTATCAGCAAACCTTTTAACATGAAAGAAATGCTCCAGGCGGTTCGAGAAGCGCTGGATGAGGGTGCTCACTCCTGAGCGCATTCCGAGGGGTCGCCCTTTAATTTGGAGAGGGCGTGGGGAAGGGCGGGTAGGATCACGCTCAGATTTTCTTTCACACTTTTAGGACTTCCAGGAAGGTTGACGATTAGACTCGACCCCCGAATCCCACAGACCGCTCTTGAGATCATGGCATGAGGGGTCTTCTTGAGGCTTTCAGCTCTCATCGCTTCAGAAAATCCGGGAACTTCCTTATCGATCACATCAAGCGTCGCATCCGGCGTCACATCCCGGGGGCTCAACCCCGTTCCTCCTGTGGTGAGGATGAGGTCAGCCTTCAATCCATCTGCGCAAATTTTTAAAGCTTCAATAATTTGCTCTTTTTCATCAGGGATAATCTCATAATGGATGACTTCTCCAGGCAGATCCTTCACCATCTCCGTAATAAGAGGACCGCTTGAATCCTCCCGCTCGCCTTTGGAACCCCGATCACTGATGGTTAGAATGGCAACCTTGAACATGCTTACCTCATAATTTAAGTATCAAAGGTCAAATTTCGAGGTAAAGGTTGAAGTTAAGGTTGAGGTTGAGAAAATGAAGTCCTAAACCTTAGCCTAAACCTAAGCCTGATCTTGGATGATTATTTCATCTCCTACTTTTACTTCTCCTTCGTTTATGACTTCGGCGAAGATTCCCTCTTTGGGCATGACGCAATCCCCTGCCTGGTAGTAGATGGCACATCTCTCATGACATTCTTTTCCAATCTGGGTCACACGAAGGACGATGGAGTTTCCGATACGGATCTCCGTTCCGATGGGAAGGCCGACGAGATCAATGCCTTCTGTTGTGATATTCTCTGCAAAATCACCATAACCCACTTCCAG
The DNA here is from genome assembly GCA_030017685.1 of Thermodesulfobacteriota bacterium. Taxonomy (GTDB): domain Bacteria; phylum Desulfobacterota; class BSN033; order BSN033; family UBA1163; genus RBG-16-49-23. Next base: position 11,264 of record JASEHH010000025.1, read on the forward strand.
TCCTTTGGCTTTCATCTTCTCGACCGATTCATTGGCTAAAAGACTTACCTGCCTGTGCCAGGGTCCGCCATGAGCATCACCTTTCAGACCAAAATCTTTAAGGAGGGTACACGATTCGATATTGGTTTTCTTTGTACCCTTTTCTTCACTGATGTTAACAGCCAGAACTTTACCACGCTGAACCGATTTCATTCTTTCACACTCCATTGTAGCGCCCTCGTTTAACGGGGGCGCTAGATCGTCGGCAATAAATGCCGACGCTACAGTTTTTGACTCCGAACTGTGAAGGTGCCGCTTTTGCCTCCCGTTTTTTTAACTAGATGGATGTCGGTAAGCACCATTCCCCGATCAATTGCCTTACACATATCATAAATCGTAAGACCTGCAACAGCCACAGCCACTAAACCCTCCATCTCAACTCCGGTCCTGGCCTTAATCCTGACTTTGGCTTCGATATCGATCCGGCTCTCCTTTTCAATGGGGTAAAAATTGACTTCCACATGAGAGAGATTAAGGGGGTGGCACATGGGGATGATCTCAGAGGTCTTCTTTGCAGCCATAATTCCTGCCACCTTCGCCACAGAGAGGACATCTCCTTTTGCAATCTTCCCTGACATGATCTTTTTAAAGGTTGCGGGCTTCATATAGATAGATCCCCGGACGATGGCTTCTCTCAGAGTTTCTGCCTTGCCGCTGACATCGACCATCTTCGCCCGACCCTTCTTATCAAAATGCGTCAACTTACCCATTCACCCCTCCCATTCGATGAACACAGACCGCCTTGCTAACTGAGTCAAATTCCAATAACCAAATCCCAAGCTCCAAATAAATTCCAATTACCAATTTTCAAATCACCAAACACCCTCACCGGTAGGGTGGGGGGAAAATTTTGGTCATTGGTTTATTGGCCATTATTTGATTATTGGTGCTTGGAGTTTGGTGATTGCCCTTATCCTCCTATTGCAGACATATTTCTCTGGCATTTTTTAAACTGGTGCGTATTGATATGATGCCTCTCCGGCTTCGTTTTTAAAGCCACAAGAAGTTGTTTCTTTAAATCTTCGTCACTTCCGCCATTTCTGAGAAATCCCCTCACATCAATCTCATCATCTGAAAAGAGACAGGTCCTGATCTTCCCATCAGGGGTGAGTCGCAATCGATTGCAATGGTCACAGAAGTGGTCGCTCACCGGTCCGATCAATCCGATCTCTCCGATCGCCCCTTCAAAGCGGAATCTACGGGCAGGGCCATCCCATTCATCAGAAGGAATAGCGGTGAGCTTTCCCACGTCTTCGAGACGACTTTTTATCTCGGGGATGGTCAAAATATTACCCTCTTTCCATTCCTCTCCATTCCCGGAGGGCATATACTCAATGTACCGCACCATGAGTGGATGATGTAGGGTGAGCAAGGCAAAGGACTCAATCTCTTCATCATTTAACCCCTTAATGGCGACCATATTGATTTTAATGGGAGAGAGAGAAACCTTCATGGCTTCTTCAATCCCCTGCCATACCTTTTCGTAGCCATTTCTCCTGGTGATCAGGGAAAATTTCTCACGGTTGAGAGTATCGAGGCTGATGTTGATCCTATTTAAACCGGATTTCTTAAGAGATCCGGCAAAGTCTTTTAAGAGGGTTCCGTTGGTGGTGAGGCTTAAATCCCTTATGCCCTCGATTCTTGCAAGCTGGGATATAAACTCAGAGATCCCTTTTCTGATCAGGGGTTCTCCTCCAGTCAACCTGATCTTTGAAATCCCTTCTTTTGCAAAGACACGGACAACTCTTAATATCTCCTCATAGGTTAGAATCTCCTCATGGGGAATGAGTTGAAGCCCTTCCTCGGGCATACAATAACGACAGCGGAGATTACACCGGTCAGTCACCGAGATGCGAAGATAATTTATTTTCCTGTGATAGGGATCGAATAACATATTATTTAGAAATTCCAATAACCAAATTCCAAGCAATAACTCCCCCTCCCCCCCTCTTAAATTAAGAGGGGGTTGGGGGGCGTTATTATATTGGTGCTTGGTGATTGGTTATTCGTAATTCTTCTCCTGTCATCGATACATCATATCCGCCTAACTGGAGGACGGCTTCCCTGAATTCCTTTGAACGGATCACCTCGATCACCTTCCCGATCTTTTCATCTCCGAAGTGGATGGAAGGGATGACGAGATCGTAGCGCTCCTTTGCAACAGGAATAAAATCGAGATTCATCGCCCTGGCAGCGGGGAGAATTCCCAAACCGGCATCCACCCTGCCGCTGGCAACCAGGGAGGCTACGGCCATATGCGTGAACTCTTCCTTCTCGTAACCTTTAATCTGACCCGGATCGATGGAGAGGCCTCTGAGTTCATGGTCAAGGAGGATTCTTGTCCCGGAGCCCTTTTGACGGTTGATAAATGATATGTTCTCCCGAAGAAGGTCACCCAAGCCTGTCAGGCCTTTCGGGTTTTTGCGCTGGACGATCAAGCCCTGTTCCCGATGGACAAGGTTAATGACCTTGACTTCGATTCCCTTTAAGTAGTTTTGGATATAAGAGAAATTGTACTCGCCCGTATCAGGATCGAGAAGGTGGAGGCCTGCCATATGGCAGATCCCACTCTTTAATGCGAGGATTCCCCCTAAACTTCCCACGGAATGGGATGAGAGAAAGATGGGAGGATAAAATTTCCCAAGGAGATTGGCCAGGAGGTCGAGGGTGAGATCATGGCTCCCCACCATGACTACGGTATTCAAAACTTCCTCAAGAGGCCTGAGAAGTTCCAACTCTATTTCTTGATTCTCATCCAGGCCCTCTGAGAGCGCCGGGATTCGAATGATTCCATCCGCCTTTGTCAGAGAGGTGATGATTCCGGAACCCCGGGGAAGGGGAGAGGCATAGAATCTCTCTCCCACTCTTCCCGTCTTCACCCTTAAAAATTCTTCTGTTCCCAATTTTGATGGAATCTTTCGGGTTGGGAGGGCTTTGATACGGGGTCTTTCCGGTCTAATGAGATGGAGGACCTGATAAAGAAGCGGCCTCACCAGTTCCTCGTAGGCCATGATGGCCGAAACAGGATATCCGGGGATTCCAATGATGGGCCGTTCTTTAAATCTCCCCAGGAGGGTCGGTTTCCCGGGCATCATGGAGATACCATGGGCATAGACCTCTCCGGATTCTTCAACGATGGACCGGGTATAGTCTTCCGAACCCGCGGAGGAACCTGCAATGATAAGGATCAGGTCAACCCCTTCATGATTTGAAAGCAGGGCTTCCCTGATTTTCTCGAAATCGTCTTTGACAATAGAGTGCCGGACAGGTTCTCCTCCATCCTCAAGGATCAAACCGGTTAAGACATAGGAATTGGATTCGATGATGTCCGACAACGGCTCCGAAAGATTGACCTTGTCCGGTTCTATCAGTTCCGATCCGGTTGGAAGAATCAGGACTCTCGGTTTCTTCTTCACCCTGATCTCTCGATGGCCACTCGCCAATAAAGCTCCGATGTCGTAGGGTGTTATTTTATGATTTTCCGGGAAGACCATCTCCGTTGCGACGATGTCTTCACCGATGGATCTCACATGTTGCCAGGGATGGGCAGCCTCTCTGATCTCAACCCTTTCGGAATCAATCTGATGAACCTCTTCAATCATAATCACTGCATTCATTCCCATAGAAATGGGGTTTCCGGTATTAACAAAAAAAGCCTCCTTGTTGATGACGAGTCTTTTAGGTGTATCCTCGGTGGCGCCATAAGTTGCTTCTGCCCTGACTGCAATTCCATCCATGGCCGAGCAGTGGAAAGGGGGCGAAGAAATTTTTGCAAAGAGAGGCTCGGCTGTCACCCTGCCCAGTGCCTGTATTACAGGAACCGTCTCCGTTCCAATTTGAATGAGGCTGGCCAGTCGGGAGGAGATTGCCTTAGCCTCCTCCAACGTTTTTTTCTTCAAATAGATATTGCGTTTCATAAAGATATCTAAATTTCGAAATCCGAATTTCGAAATTCGAAACAATTTCAAAATTCAAATGACCAAATTTCTAAAACACAATTTATGTGTTAATTTGAATTTTGTTCATTCGAATTTGTTTCGAAATTCGTGCTTCGAATTTCGGATTTCTCCTTTCAAAGGAGGATGACTTCTGCTTCTTCTCCTTCTTCCAGTCCTTCATCATCGATTCCGATCCTGATCAATCCATCGGCATTCACCAGATGGGAGATCGCTCCGGATTTTCCAAAAACAGGGTGAGCCCAGAAAACCCCGTCCTTCTCCTCCAGTTTGACCCTCACATAATCTTCCCTACCTGCCACGGAAGGAATATTACGGCTGGCTCTGGCCTTTAATCTTATTTCGGGCCCTCTCTCATCGGATAAACCAGACAGAATTTTGAGAATGCTTTTCCCGAAGAGATGGAAGATGACCATGGCAGAGACAGGATGGCCCGGAAGTCCTAAAAAAGGTTTTCCCTGAATCTCCGCAAGAAGCGTGGGCTTCCCGGGCCTGATGGAGAGGCCATGGCCCAGGATTTCCGTTCCGGGAAAAGACTGGAGGACTTCACCCACCAGGTCCAAAGTTCCCACGGAGCTCCCTCCTGTGATGACCACCATATCCGATTCCCTCATCCCCGATTCAATCTTCTGTTTGAGATCGCTAAAGCGGTCCTTTGCAATCCCTAAGAAGACGGGGATTCCTCCTGTTTCCTTCACCATTGAAACGATGGTGTGGCGATTGATATCTCTTACCTCTCCGAACAAAGGTTCTTGTTCTACGGGAACGATCTCATCGCCGGAGGAGATGATTCCGACCTTCGGTCTGAGGAATACCCAGAGGCGGGTCCTTCCGATTCCGGCCAGGAGACCTATCTCCTGCGGGCGAATGAGACGGCCTTTTCGAAGGACCACCTCTCCTGCTTTGATATCCTCTCCTGTCAGGATTACGTTCTCCAAAGGAGAGAGGGTTTTAAAGGCATGAATAGTGCGGGAGTCCACCCATTCGGTATATTCAACCATTTCCACAGCATTCGCACCATTCGGGACCATCCCTCCGGTGGCAATCTTGATTGCCTCGCCATCCCTTAGCGTGATCTCCGAAATCTTGCCCATCGGAATCTCTCCGATGATTTGAAAGAGGGCGGGATTCTTTTCAGAGACTCCATAAGTATCTTTTGCTTTTAAGGCGAATCCATCAACCGTGGAACGGGGGAATTCAGGAAGGTTGGTTGAAGAGATGACATCCTCCGCAAGAACTTTTTGGAGGGATTCCTCCAGAGGGACCTCTTCGGAAGAGAGGGGTTTGAAACGGTTGAGTTTCTGCAAAAGTTGATCGGGTGTTTGGACCCTGAAAAAACCTTTCATTTCTGCCTTCAAAATATTCGGTTCCATTCGTGATGATCTCGCAAAAAGTCTGAAAAAGAGATTTTTTTCATTCCTGCGTAAGCAGGAATCCAGTATTTTCATATAGTTAGAATTCTCTGGATTCCCGTTTTCACGGGAATGACGGCTTTTTACGATTCCATCATTCGTGTCATTCGTTAAAATAAAAAAAGCCGATACCCCGTGTTGGGGGATATCGGCCATTTAAGTCCAATAGTCCATCTCCTTTCCAAACACGGGAGGTATGGCAGTTTCCAGCCATGCCCTGACGGCCGTCTTCCATATCCCGGAAAGGAGTTAGGAAAAGGGCTCGGAGATTCCAATTTTCACTTATTTCTAAATGATTTGTTAAAAAAAGTCAAGAAAGGGGGGCAGGTGGTGAACATTAAATTGTGTGAGATGTTCGTGTGGCACTTGCGAGTTACAGGACATGCAGTTTACATGTCTTTCGGAAATGGTGCCCGTAGATAGCCAATGTGATGGCCAGCGGGAATGCCCTGGGCCGACGAGCAAGTGTCCACAAGAAGAGCTTCCAGTATTGAAAACGTTCCTTGCCCACGATACCTAATTGGAAGATGGAACGGATGAAGGCGTGGGTGTTAGCCGAGACATGATGAAAGTTTAGCGGAACTTTGATCTGCGGCGGTCGATATTCTCGTAAAAAGGTCTTGACCCGTTGATAGTAAACCTCAGGAGAATAGATGTGTTGCAGGACGTCCTTGTACCCCTTGCGGAGCGCATCAAGGCTCATCGCAGGGATAATGTTCGTTGTCCCGTCAACGTTGTCCCCCGATATTCGATCGAGCAATCGTCCTGCTTGTTTAAGCCGCTCGTAGAGCTTGGTGCCTGGAGGAGCTTGAAGTAAGCCAACCATCGCGGTCACAATGCCGCTTTTCTGGATGAAATCAGTGAGCCGCCGGAAGGTAAGGGTCGAATCGTTGTCAAAACCGAGGATGAATCCTCCCTGCACCTGCAGCCCTGCCCGCTGGATACGCTTCACATCTTCGACGAGGTCGCGGTTCATGTTCTGCTTCTTACTGCATTCGGCCAGGCTATCCTCGTTCGGCGTCTCGATTCCGATAAAGACCGTATCAAAACCTGCTTTAACCATCATCTGTATCAGTTGTTCATCGTCTGCCAGGTTAATGGACACCTCCGTACCGAACGGGACCCCCTTCTTGTCTTTTCTCCACTCGATGAGCGCAGGCAAGAGATCGGTTCTGAGATGCCTCTTGTTCCCGATGAGGTTGTCATCCACGAAGAAGATTCCGCTCCGCCACCCCAGATGGTAGAGACTTTCCAACTCGGCGATCATCTGCGTAGCGCTCTTCGTGCGAGGCCGATGGCCGAACAGGGCTGTCACATTGCAAAAGTCGCAATTGAAAGGGCAACCGCGGGAGAATTGGATGGACATCGAGGCGTAATCGCGAAAATGGGCCAGCTCCCACATTGGAGAGGGTGTCTTCCGAATGTCGGCAAAGTCAGACGTCGCGTAAACCCTCTTGGCACAGCCCTGGGCTAAATCCTCAAGAAAGGCAGGCAGGGTCAACTCGGCTTCATTGAGCACAAAATGATCAACTGCCTCAAACTGTTCATACTCTGTTGTGAAGAGAGGGCCCCCCGCGATGACCCGGAGGCCTGCTTCTTTGCATTGTGCAATCGTCTTATAGGCAGAATCTCTTTGAACAGTCATGGCGCTGATAAGCGCGTAGTCAGCCCACGCAAGGTCTTCATTGGTGAGCTTTCTCACGTTAATATCCACTAAACGCTTTGTCCATCCGGACGGCAGCATCGAAGCTACGGTGAGAAGTCCAAGCGGAGGGGAGGCGGCCTTTTTGCGTATGAATTTCAGCGCATGTTTGAAACTCCAGAAGGTATCCGGAATCTCAGGGTAGATCAGAAGAACATTCATCAAGTCCCTCTCTTTACTCAGGGTGTCATTCAGAGGTCCAGAATTGTAAGCGGTTGCGGAATCCTCTATTTGACATAAAGTCTACAATTTAATTGCAGGACTTGTCAATTTTAATTTTGCTTGACATCGGTTTGTTTTTGCATTTATTATTCCCACTGAATTAATAAAATTAAAAGGAGGGTCCTATGAGAAAGAGAATCTTTACCGCAACAATCTTCGCTGTCTTTTCGATGGCGCTGATGTTCCTGCCAATTTTTTTGGCGGAAGCGCAAGCGCAGACCAAAGACAAAGTTGGCTGGATCGGTCCCGTTTACAAGGAGTTATCCGACAGTCTGACCAAGGGTTTCAAGGAATACTACAAGAAGACCTATGGTAAGGACGTGGATATCACGTTCGTGCGGCCGGGCGGATGGCCGGTCGTCGTGGACAAAGTGAGAGCATGGGGCGGCAAACCGGATGCCGACGTCTTCCTGGGCGCAGGCGCTCCGGCCCATGAAGTCTTGAAGAAAGACGGACTGATCGTCCCCTACAGGCCGAAGGATTCGGATAAGGTTCCTGCCAAATGGGGAGGCATGAAGGTGAAGGATGAAGGCGATTTTTGGGCCTGTTTTTCTCCCTGGATCGTCACCAATCTCTACAACGAGAGGGTTTTGAAAGCGCTTAAACTGCCGCCTCCAAAGACATGGAAGGAAGTGCTCGACCCCATCTACAGGGGTTATGTCATTCAGACATTGCCATACGCCTCCGGAACACAGCACGAAGTGATAGAAATCCACTTACAGGCATTTGGAGAAAAGGAGGGTTGGGCGTATAACAGATTATTGGCGGCGCAGTTAGCCCGCTTCTCCACCGGCAGTGTCGATACGCTCCATCTAGTGAACCGAGGCGAAGTTCCCATCGGGATCGCGCAGCCGCAAATGAACGCAATGGGTGCGCGCGCAGATGGCTATCCCGTGCGTGATTTGCTCCCTGAAAAAACAATCCTGGTTCCGGAGGCAGTGGCTTTGCTGAAAGGCGCGCCAAACGAAGCCACCGCGAAGATCTTTCTGGACTGGCTATTCAGCGTGGACGGACAAAAATACGTGCTGGAGGGCCGTTACTTCCCGGCCAGAACAGACATAAAATTCTCCGTGTGGGAGAAAGAAGGCGTCACCATGGCCAAGCACGCTAAGGATGCGCTGGGAGTGGATTCGTTCTGGGACATGAAAGTCGGGTTTATTGATTACAACCTGGACCTCGCCACAAAGAGATGGGACGATGTCAACCGCTACTATGAGTTCGAGATCTACAGAAAGTGGGGCGAGTTGAAAGACAGTCTCTCCCTGATCGAGGCGGTTGAGGGAGAAGTGAACGTGGCGAAAGAGAAGAAGATAGATGTGAAGAGGGCTGAGGCGAAAATAAAAGAAGCGAGAAAGCTTTTCGAGATGGATGGCGCCTATGCGGCATCCCGCCTGGCTGCGTCGGAAGCACGCTCGCTGCTCGCCGCACGACCGCGGTCAAAGTAAAGCTTGCATTGCCCCCTCACCTTTTTCCTCTCCACCGATTCCGTGGGAGAGGGGAGGGTGAGGGGGATATTTTTCAGAAATTCTGGTCCGAAAAGCCACTCCTTTGTTTGCTCGAACCTTACAAATGAGATAGTCGAAGAAAGGGTGTGATATGTCTCGCGGCAATATCTTTCTATCAACACTCCTGTGGTTGGTCATTGCCTTCCTCGTGATTTATCCGCTGTCAATTCTGGTTCTGGAAAGCTTTAAAATTGCCAAAACCGGCGGATGGGGCATAAACAATTATCTCGAGTTCTTCCAAGACACCTATTATCTTAAAACCTTTGGAAACACCCTGTTCCTGAGCGTGCTGGTGCTCCTGACGAGCACCTTGTTCGGAGTGCCCCTGGCGTACATTCTGGCGAGATACAGACTGCGGGGGAAGACCATTTTCACAGCCCTCATCCTTTTGCCGATTGTTTTGCCCGCTTACGCCGGCGCATTTGCATTCGTCATCTTTTTTGGCAAGTATGGAACTCTGAACCTGTTGCTTCTGGAAGCGGGGTTGATCCAGACGCCCATCAATTTCATCTTCGGGCTGCACGGGCTTGTATTCATTCAAGCCCTGCACATGCTCCCTTTTATCGTCCTCAGTCTTTCCGCAGGTTTTACCAACATAGACCCCTCCTTTGAAGAAGCCGCCGAAGTCGAGGGCGCGGGGGACTTCTGGAGATTTCTCACGGTCACTTTGCCTCTCTGCACCCCAAGTTATCTGGCGGGCGCGGTCATCGTATTCCTGTGGCCCTTTACGGATTGGCTCACGCCATTGATTCTCGGGATGGTGGACTATCTCCCCTCCATTGCGTACATCAACATCGCCTATCATTTTACGGATATGCACCGCAAGTATATGGGGATCGTGGCAGTGGTCGTTTCGTCCGTCGTTTGCATCAGCCTCTTCTTGCTCTCCAGGTGGTGGGTTGAGAAGAAAAAGTATACCGGTCTCTCAAAAGGGACGACGCTCGAAGGGAGAGTGATCGAACCAGGCGCGTTGATGAAATTAGGAGCCTATTCGTACATGTTTTTTATTACGATCATCGTCGTGTTGATTCCGGCTGTGCTGGGGTTAGCCGCTTTTTCGAGAAGATGGGTCTTTGAGCCATTTCCAACCTATTGGACCCTTGATAATTTCAGGATGATTTTTCTGGAAACCCCGGCCCTGATCTACAACTCCTTCCTCTTCAGCGGGGTGGCCCTGCTTTTTGGAATCGCCTTCGGGCTTCCAGCCGCCTATCTCATCGTCCGCACCCAGGTCCGGGGGAAAGATGCGCTCGACTTTGTGATCACACTGATGCTCGCTTTCCCGGGTATTGCGGTCGGCGTAAGTTATCTCCTGGCATTCTGGAAAGACATCCCTTTGGCCACCCATTGGATCATCATGCCGCTGTCCCTATTTGCGCGGCGGCTCCCATACTTTTTGCGGATGGCCCATTCCTCCTACCTGCAGTTGGATGTTTCGCTCGAGGAGGCCTCCGAAGTATCGGGCGCGGGTAAACTGAGAACCTTTATCAATATCTCTTTGCCTTTGCTGCTCAAAGGGGTGTTCATCGGAGTGGTGATGTTTTTCATCATGGCGTTCCAGGAGATCACGACTGCGATATTCCTTTATCGAGGAGGATGGGAAACCTTGCCCATAGGAATCTATTTGAACTGGCACCGCGGCATGGAGTTCGGAATTGCCGCCTCCATGGCTTTCCTGATGGTTGTGATCACGTTTATCCTTCTGCTGATCATATCAAGAATCGGCGGAGGCATCCTCAAAGCCGCCTGGGGTCCCGGCAGCAGGTAAAAATTTTCAGAATGTACGATCACTAAAGGAGACTGATTCAATGGCATTCATAGAGATCCAAAACCTGTTCAAGCGGTTTAAAAAAGTAGTGGCGGTTAATCACATACGGCTTGAAGTGAAAGAAGGGGAAATATTAACTCTCCTTGGGCCCAGCGGATGCGGCAAAACGACCACCTTGCGCTGCGTCGCCGGATTGGAGAGGCCGGAAGAAGGAGACATCGTTATAGACGGCAAACCGATGTTTTCGGAAGGATTTGTCCAGCCGTCAAAAAGGGGAATCGGCATGGTGTTCCAAAACTATGCCGTATGGCCGCATATGAAGGTGTTTGACAATATTGTTTACGGCTTGAAAATTCAGAGAGAACCCAGGCAGGGTGTCAAAAAAAAGGGAGAACAGGTATTGGAATTAGTGGGTTTGACTGGCCTGGGAGAGAGATACCCAAACCAATTGAGCGGCGGACAGCAGCAAAGGGTGGCTCTTGCGCGGGCTCTCGTGAGAAATCCCAAAGTGTTGCTATTGGACGAACCGCTCAGCAATCTGGATGCCAAACTAAGAGAAAAAATGAGATTTGAAATCAAGAGCCTGGTAAGACGTATGGGTCTCACATCCGTTTACGTCACCCACGACCAGGCCGAGGCGATGGTTATCTCCGATCGAATCGTCGTCATGGATTCAGGGAACGTGGTGCAAATCGGGGCTCCGGAGGAGATATACAAGAAACCCGCCAACCGATTTGTCGCCGATTTCATAGGCACGATGAACTTTATCCCCGGGGAGGTCGTCCAGGTCCATCAGGACACGGGGGCGGTTTTCGTTCGCACCGAATTCACCGAGAAGATGCTGTGTAAGATGTCTGACACCATGGAGATCACGCCAGGGGCAAAAGTGCACGCCTCTATACGTCCTGAGGATGTGGAAGTATTTATGGAACCAACTCAAGGCAAGGAGAACCTGTACAAGGGCACGATTGTCCATAAGGCGTATCTGGGTAACTTTCTGAGCTTTTTCGTAAGCGTAAATGGCACGATGATCAGGGTGCAGGTTCCGTATCACGTGCCGCAAGAAGAAGGGCAAGAACTCTACCTGTTTTTAAATCCGCAAAAATGTATGATCTTGTTCTAATCGGGTTCCCGAAATGATAAACAACTAAATGTGATTCCATTAAATGGGAAAGGGGGGAAGAAAGGTTTATCAAAAGATTACAACTTTTGGAAACCCAAACTTACTATTCAGGAGGTGTCCTATGCGTAAAGTTATCTTAATACTCACCGTCTTCTTTTTTATCGCAGGCCTCATCAGCGCTTCTGAGACCTGGGCTCAGAAGGAGAAAGGCAAACCGAAGTTGCTCCGGCTCACCTTCTATTATCCTGTGGGAGTGGCAGGCCCACTGGCAAGGGTGATCGGAGAGATGACAGACAAATTCAACAAGGAGAATGAAGGTAGGGTTGAAGTGGTCCCGGTCTATTCAGGGGATTACGATCCCACCATGCAGAAGGTTCAGACCGCCATCATGGCAGGAAACCCACCGGACATCTTTATGGTTGAGATCTCCGAACTTCCGACTCTTTTAGCGATGAATGCTGTGCTTCCACTGGACGATTACATCAAGAAGGTGGAGAAAGGTTACTGGGAAGACTTTTTTGCTCCTTTCCGGGAGAATGCTGTCATCGGAGGTAAAATCTATGGGGTTCCCTTCCAGCGTTCAACTCCAGTCCTTTACTGGAATAAAGAGGCTTTTAAAGCAACAGGTCTTGATCCGGAAAAGCCTCCGAAGACCTGGGATGAGCTGAAAGATTATGCAACAAAATTAACAGTTAAAGACAAACAGTGGGGCGTGACGATCTCCGGAGGATGGAATGATTGGTTGTTCGAGGCCTTCGTGAGACAGAACGGAAGTTTCCTCATCAGCCCCGACGGATTAAAGGCCAATTTCGATTCGAAGGAGGCAATCGAAGCCCTTGATTTCTGGGTCGAGCTGAAACACCGCCTCAAAGTGGGACCGCCACACAGCACCTGGGGTTCCACTCCACCCGATTTTGTGGGTGGTAGAACAGCCATGCTTTACCATTCCACGGGTATTCTGACCTTCTTGAAGCGATCGGCCAAATTCGATTTCGGTGTTACTTTTATGCCGCAGAAGAAGACCTTCGGCGCCGCCGTGGGAGGAGCCAATCTCATGATCGCCAAAAAGATTCCGAAAGAGCGGCAGGAGGCGGCATGGAAATATATTGAGTGGATGTCTAACGTGAAGAATACGGCAGAATGGAGTGTGGCTTCAGGTTATGTGGCGGTGAGGAATAGCGCCTATGATGATCCGGTTATGAAAGAGCATATGAGTAAGAACCCTGAGTACCTGGTCGCAAGGGATCAGTTGAAGTTTGCCAACGGAAAGATGATGGCAAAGAACTTCCAGAAGGTCCGGGAGATCCTGAAGAGGCAACTGGACGATTCGGCAGCCGGAAATATTGTTCCTGCTGAGGCCATGAAGATCGCCCAGAAAGAGATCCAGGCAGTGATCAAATAATTCATTTGTGAAGGGAAGGGAGGATGGCGCTCCCTTCCCCGTTGTGACCGTGTCTTAATGTCATTCTGAGTTCGGCACAGAATCAATGTGGAGATGGGCAATTCAACATGAGACGGACTTTTCGTCTTACGACATATGGGTATCTCTTTCCCGGCCTTTTTTTCATGGGGATATTCACTTTTATCCCGGTCTTTATGTCGGCCTACCTCTCCCTGTTCAAATGGAACATCAACAATCCCGAACCCCATTTCACATGGTTCTCAAATTATATCGAAGTCTTCAAGGCCCCTCTTTTCTGGCTGGTTCTGAGGAATAATCTCATCTATGCGTTCACCACCATCCCCCTCAGCATGTCCCTTGCTCTTTTTTTAGCCATTCTGATCAACCAGAAGATGGGGTGGATCAGGAGCCTTTACAGGGGAAGTTTGTTCTACCCGACAATGATTCCAATGGTCGCAGCGGCCATGCTATGGGTCTGGATCTTCAATCCGGGCCTTGGAATTTTCAATTACTACCTCGGGTTCCTGGGATTTCCGAAAATCGAATGGCTCTATGATATGCGCTACGCCCTGATGGGCATCATCATCATGAGCATCTGGAAGAACTTCGGTTATTACATGCTCATTTTCCTGGCAGGCCTTCAGGGCATCCCCAGCCATTACTACGAAGCGGCGGCCATTGAAGGAGCTACTGGATGGAAGCAGTTCCGTTACATCACCTTTCCCATGCTCGCTCCAGCCACTCTTTTCGTATTCATCGTGGCCATCATCTCCTCCTTTCAGGTTTTTGATCAGGTATTCGTCATGACCCAGGGCGGCCCCGGTGACCGGACCAATGTACTGGTCTTCTACATCTACCAGCATGCGTTCCGGTTCTGGGACCTTGGAATGGGATCCACCCTGACCACCCTCTTTATTCTCGGATTGCTGGTGGCGATCTGGCTGGTCTTCCGGGTGATCGGGAGGAGGGTCTATTATGAAGTTTAACCGTCATCTCAGAAACAAATCGGGTCTCCATCTCATCCTGATGGTTGTCTCTCTGATTACCGTAGCCCCTTATTTCTGGATTCTATCTACCTCCCTTAAATATCGAACCGAGGTATTTACTCCTACGCCGAAATGGATTCCCTGGCCCATCAATATCCAGAATTATCTCGAAGTTTTTCAGATGGCGCCTTTTCATCTCTACCTGATCAACACGATCATTGTAGTGACAGGGATTCTGGCCGTTCAATTGGTGACCATTACCCTGGCCGCTTATGTCTTTTCTAGAAAAAATTTCTGGGGGAAGGAATTTTTCTTCTTCCTCTTTCTCATCCAGATGATGATCCCTATTCATGCCACTTTTTTGCCGAATTTCCTGACCCTGAAGAGGTTCGATCTCCTCAATACCCGCGTCGCGATGATGCTTCCCTTCTTCGCCTCCGGATACGGGACCTTTCTCCTCCGGCAGGCCTTCCGGCAAATCCCGAGGGCTCTCGAAGATGCGGCGGTGATCGATGGATGCGGGGGGCTCCGGTTCTTATGGCATGTCTTGGTCCCCCTGGCCAAACCCACGCTGATCGCTTTTTCCATCATCAGCATTGTGAGCCATTGGAATGATTACCTATGGCCGCTCATTGTCACGGATACGCCCGATGTGAGGACGCTTACCATCGGGCTGGGGATGTTCGTTCAGCAGGAGAGCGGGGCAGACTGGACCCTGTTGATGGCCGCAACTGCATTTGTGACGGCTCCCATGTTGATCTTCTTTCTGGTTTTTCAGAAAAAATTTGTTCAAAGTTTTATGTTAAGCGGAATGAAAGGTTGAGGAATGAACGTCCGGCAGGATTGATATCGTACAAAGGAGGATGATGGTCATGGCGAGAGTGATTCTGGAGAATGTCTCGAAGCATTTTGGTACGGTCCAGGCGGTGAGGGATTTCAATCTCACGGTGGAGGACAAGGAGTTTGCCATCCTCGTAGGCCCTTCAGGATGCGGGAAGTCGACCGCCCTTCGGATGATAGCGGGGTTGGAAGAGTCCGGCACCGGAACGATCTCCATCGGGGATCGAGTTGTCAATGACCTTCCCCCGAAAGACCGGGACATTGCCATGGTCTTTCAGGAGTATGCCCTTTACCCCCACATGTCGGTCTACAAGAATATGGCCTTTGGCCTCAAGCTGAGAAAATTTCCGAAGAGTGAAATCGATCAGAGGGTGAGAGAGGCGGCAGAGATTCTGAGTATCCAGGATTTTCTCGACCGGAAGCCGAAACAGCTTTCCGGAGGACAGCGTCAGCGGGTGGCTGTGGGAAGAGCAATCGTCCGGAAACCTGCTGTCTTTCTCTTCGATGAGCCTCTCTCAAACCTGGATGCCAAACTCCGGGTCCAGATGCGGGCCGAACTCTCAAAACTTCACGACCGCCTTCAGACGACAATGATCTACGTCACGCACGATCAGATCGAGGCGATGACCATGGGGACGAAGATCGTGGTGATGAAGGATGGCTGGATTCAACAGGTTGGTCCTCCTCTGGAGGTTTATAATTACCCGGTCAATCTCTTTGTGGCGGGTTTTATCGGCAGCCCGGTGATGAACTTTATTCCCTGCCGTATCCTTTCGAAGGATGGCCGTCTCATCATCGATGCGGAGAGTTTCCAACTTCCTGTGCCGGAGAAGAAGGTTTCCTATTATCAGTCTTTGATCGGATCGGAGGCCATCTTTGGAATCCGGCCCAACGATATCTATGACCTGGCCTTTGCACCCGAACAATTCAAGGGAAATTCGATCCGTTCGGTGATCGATGTGATTGAGCCATTAGGTTCGGAGATTCATCTCAATGTGACCGCAGGGAAGCATAATCTTATTGCGGCAGTGGATGTTCAGACCTTATACCGGGTCCATCAGGAGATTGAACTCGCTTTTGACCTCAACAGGATGCACGTGTTTGCAAAAGATTCTCCGAACCTCCGGATTAAGACAGAGCGGTGAAGGGCATAGGGCCTCATGCGGAGAGACGATAGACGAGAGACGATGGACGTAGCACAGGCGTCACGCCTGTGGCCACGATGGACGAGTGACGAGAGATGTTCAAAGGATTTATTTTTGATCTGGATGGGACAGTTTATCTGAGTGACAAACTGATACCGGGCGCTGACAGGGTGATCCAGAGGCTCCGGGAGGCGGGAAGAAAGGTGGTCTTCCTTTCGAACAAGCCGCTTCAGACCCGTGAGGATTATGCGGACAAACTGACCCGCCTCGGCATTCCGACCCGGCCTGAGGAAGTGATCAATTCCACCCTTGTGATGATCAATTATCTCAAAAAGATTGGACCTCAAGCCAGACTTTTTGTTGTGGGGGAAACACCCTTTATCGAAGAATTGAAAAAGGCTGGTTTTGTGATCACGGAAGAACCCAAAGAGATCGAGTATGTGGTCGTTGCCTTTGACCGGACATTCGATTACCGGAAACTGAACATTGCCTATCAGGCCATCAAATTAGGAGCCCATTTTGTCGCCACCAATCCGGACCGCACCTGCCCGGTGGAAGGGGGAGAAATTCCGGACTGCGCGGGAATGATTGCGGCGATCGAAGCGGTGACCGGCAAGAAGGTGGAGGTTATCGTCGGGAAACCCTCTCCCATCATGGTTCAAACAGTCCTGGAGGTGATGGGACTGAAACCCGAAGACTGTATATTGATTGGAGACCGCCTCGAGACCGATATCAAGATGGGGAGAGAATCCGGAATCGCCACAGGCATTGTCCTCACCGGCGTGACCAGCGAAGAAGCACTTAAGGAAATCAAGCACACTTCCTCCCAGCCCGATTTTGTCTTTCAAAGCATCGCCGACGTCGAAAATATGCTGATAGGGGGTTAGTGGGATTGGGTGATAGGGAGATGGGGAGGTTGGGTGATGGGGAGATAGAAAAGCTATTTTATTAACCTTGACTCTGGTAGAGGGAGAACAGTATAATTTTTCCAAAGGAGAGATGCTATGCAAAAAATTGAGATTAACACTCCTGAGCCAGAAAAGGCACTTCCGGTCCTTCGAGATGCTATTGAGCGAGAGAAGCGTATTCTCTCTCAGAGCCTTACCAGAACTGAGGAGCGGATTCAGCAATTATCTCAACAACTCCATGTAGATATTGACTCTCTCATGGCCGGGAAGGTTACCCATCCCGAAAACAGAGACATGGATTTACTTGAACTTGAAGGCGAGCTAGAGATTCGTCACCACCTACAGGAGCAGTTGGAAAGCCTTGAACAACTAACCATATGCCCCTAAAAAACTACTTGGGTACCCTGCAAGCCCTCATAGCAGAAACACCTTTTGTTAATTCTACCTCTATTTTCTACGAAGAACGTCCTCCCACTGCTGGTATAATAAAGGGGACCCTCCTATTTACTGATGGTTCACAGCTCGATTTCAGAGAATTTATTATCACCCAGCCAACACTCCAGATCATCAAATATGCCTATAACTATCGAAAGGAACATCTCCTCGTCTTCCGCTATGATAATGCAAATGACCCAGCAGCAAGGAACCTTTCAACGTATCCATCCCATAAACATATCCCTCAAGGCATTCTTGAAGCACAACAACCTTCTTTAGGACAGGTCCTCCAAGAAATTGTCTCAAAACTAAAAATTCCATAAGATCACTTTTTGCTCTTTATAATGGATGAACTTATACCTATTCACGAAAATAGAAAAGATTCTAAGAAAAAGAGATTTCTTAAGAAAGGTAGCAAGGTTTCATTGTCATTAGGCGCTGAACTTTCATTTAATATGTTGCTGAAAGTAAGGATTTGATCCAATAGATACCGTGAAATCTGCTAACGACTTCTTCCTGAAGTTCACACTTCCAAAGATTCGAGAAAAGGTGTATGTTACAAACCATAATGAACGATGGAACTCCTATCCATAACGGTCAGATAACATTTTACATTTATCTCTGACTACTGTAGTTACGTTGGAGGTCGAATATGCAATTTTCCAAGATGGTCATTGACTTATACCGTGTGCCAAAAGCGGGAATGGTTTGGAGGCGTTTCAAAAGGAGGAAGCACGACTCAGAGCGCGTTCTTCAAGAAGCCCTTCAGACACCGGAAAACCAGCACACCCTTGGTATGGGGCCGCGGCATGTTCGATGGATCGGTCGGGAATTCGCAAGTGCTGATTTCTTCGGCATTGACGGGAAGTGGAATCTTATTTTTGTGGAAACTAAGGTATCCTCTCAGCAGACCCACCTTGCCAAACAACTTCGGGAACGCGTCCGCTTCCTGGGGAGGGACTTCACCGACGTGGACGAACGGATCAGGAAGTATGTTTCCGGAAAAAGAAAGGATGAACATTTGATGATGGATGGACTCCGTCTACGAAAACTTTTCCGTAAAGGACGCCTTGAGACCTCCAAGGACGTGGCAGTATTTCTGAGACGGAAAATCCGGAAGCGTCGCCCCAAGAAAGTGCGCCATCTGAGATTTATCGCAGTGTCGCCTTATCTAAATTACAAATTCGCAGAACAGTTGGAACGGCTGCGGAGAAATCTAAAGCGCCGTGTAAGAAAGCCTGGGCGGATCTCGTTCTCATGTGTTCTGCTGACCCCATACATGAAGAAACACGCAATCGCTGTGGCGCGTATCGAGTTTTGACTCGGTTCATCTACTTTGCAGGCTGGGCAAACCTCATAGTGGGAATTAGGAGATGATTGTAGATTCACCTCAAGGTCTTGCATATGGATTAAACAACCAATTGCGATTAGGTTTGACACCACGGCCATGGCAGATATACGAACCGACGGACACGCTCTGGTGGCTTGTTCCGTCTACTGATTGGCCCGCGTATCGCCAAAGTTTATATTCTCTTTGGTTAAGGATAGTCCGCGCAAGGCCCTGGTAGGCCTACACAATTCCCTGATTGAGGCTGACAAGATCTTTGCAGGTCTGAACATTGAGAAGGGATACGGGCATGCGGCGACTGAAGTCGACGCAAGTCTCAAGCGAAAGGCCGCACAGATCATCGACAACGACTGGGTGTGGTTCACCCTTGTTGAGGGTAACGGACCTACTCGGTTTGGTAAACTCCTCGCTGCTGTATCGGCCACGGAGACACTTCATCTGTACGTAGTTTCGTCCTATGTACATGATCGAGAGAGCGCTGTCCAGCCAGAACGTGATGCGGTGATGTTTTCCTGCCACTCGGCAGGCATCAGCGCCGTCCTTCATAATCACTTTCCCATAGGCGTCCTTCGTGGAATCGATAAGGCCACGAATTTCGTAATCCTAGCCGACCGACTGAAGACAATAGATGACTATCATTGGGTTGACATCTACGTTGGAACATACTTAGCGAAAGGGAACATTGATATAAAGGAATTCTATCAACGAGTACTATCGAACTTAAATGAGTGGGTTGTCGAGGCGCCGGTGAAGACGAAAGATAAGGGGCCAGCTAAAAAAAGAATGGGGCCGAAAGGCTATAGGCTGTAAAAGCGCGCAGCTCATTAGTAGGCCTTATACTCGATTTCGATCGTAAATCTTCAGATCACATAGAAAGCCCATCTACAACCTTTGTAGGTGCAAAGTGCGCCACGAGGCAGCACAAGAGATGAAGGGGGGCTTTGAGACTGGTCTTTAGGGACGGATTTCCTCATCCCCCTACCCCCGCTTCACACTCTCTCCGTATCACCGCATCCATGCATCTCTTAATATTTGGATCGGATGCAGCACTTTCAGGCCAGTCAGATGGCGGATTTGCATCCGACAGCCTTCGCAATCGGTGAGAACGATCTCAGGGTTTAAACGGTTAATCGCCGCTTTCAAATCTTTTCCGATCTCCTGAGAGATATCATACTTTTCCTTTTTGAAGCCGAAAGTCCCTCCCAGGCCGCAGCAATCCGCCTCAATGTTTTCGATCTGCAAGCTGGGGATGAGCCGTAGAATGTCGAGGGCGGGAAGACCGATCCCAAGAGACCTGAGATGGCAGGGGGCGAAATAAGCGACTTTTAAGGGAAACTCTTTGAAATGGGTATTGAGGTTACCATTTTCTCTTAAGTTTCTTAAAAACTCGAAGAGATCGAAGAGATGTTCTGCAACTTCTTCTGACCCTGGAATATTCAAAAGCCTGCTGTAGTCATGCCTGATCATATAGCCGCAACTTGTCGAGGAGAAGATGATTTCAACCCCTGAGCGAATCGTCTTCAGAAGAAAAGGGACATTCTTCAATCCCATCTTTCTTGCCCCTTTGAAATTTCCATTCCCTAACATGGGAAGGCCGCAGCATTCCTGAGGCGGGAGGATCACTTCAAAGTTGTTTGCCTCCAGGACCTGGACCGTTGCCTTTCCCACATCCATTTCATTTGTGTTGATATAGCAGCCGTAGAAATAAGCGATTTTTTTCTCGCCTGTTGAGTGATGTCCCCTGAACCATTGCCGGAAGGTAGGGGATTGGTAGGGAGGAAGTTCTCTTCTCCTGTCAATGCTTAAAAAGGCGTCGGCGATCCACTTGAAGGCCCGATTTTTTAAAAGAAAATTAGTGATGACGGAAAAAAAGGAGGCAATTCCGGAGAAGAGATAGGAGTGAGTGAGCAGCCAGTCGCGAAGAGGTCTTCCCTTCTCGTCCAGATATTTCGCTCTGGCAATGAGGTTCAGTTCGGAGATGGGAACGCCTGAGGAGCAAACCAGATCGCAGAGATGGCAGCCGATGCAGAGGTCGATCCACGGGTCTACCGAAGGATCCTCTGTCTTGCGAAATCGCTCTGCTCCGGGACCGGCCTGTTTGGGTCCCGGAAAAAGAGGAGTGACCCGGGAGACAGGGCAAACGGCCATGCAGGCCGCACAGCGGATACAAACATCAGGATTACTTTTAGGCCAGGGTTTCTTGTTCATACTTTCAGCCGTCTATTAAATCAGCCCAAATAAATTCCAATATCCAAACTCCAATCACCAATAACGCCCCCCTACCCCCTCTTAATTTAAGAGGGGGGGAGGGGGAGTTATTCTTTGGAATATTGGAAATTGGTCATTATTTGGTTATTGGCCTGCTTGCGCGAAGCCCCGCCCTGCGGGGCGAAGGCAGGTGCTTGGAATTTGGTTATTGTTCCATTGCTTTTTTTGCTGCCCAATACCCGGTGGCAATTTCGATGCCTTCTCTTGATTTTTCATTGACACAGTGATGCCCTGACAGGATCGTGCCTGCGACCCGGACATTTTCCAAGATCGGCTCCCCTGTCTCGTCAATGGGACGGAGGGAGGAGTCGGTTAAAATACCCATCCGGTGAATGGGATGTTCATCGAAGAAGGATTTTCCAAACCATTCCTCCTGTGATCCAGGCTGCCGGACAGGCAGATTGAAGATGGGATCGGATATCCTTTCCCGGCCAGCCACCAATCCCCCTCCGATAAAACGGCCTGTGGCAAGAATAAGACGATCGGCAGAATAGAAACTGGAGACAGGGGGATGATGGATATAAACCCCTTCACATCTCTTTCCTTTCAGAGAGGCTTTTGAAATCGAGTATCCGGAAAGGAAGTTGACTCCTCTCCGGATCAACCATTCTTTGAACCTGTTGAAGATCCTCATCCCCGGGATGGACGGGGGGAGTGTGGGAATTTCAAATACTCCAACTCCAATCTTTTCTTCCAGATCCATTTTAACTTTTATGGGGTCATTTATTCCTAAGATGGCCGGGACACCGACACAGGTTTCACCGCTGAGATTCTTTTTGATCTCCTGCCCAATCGTTTTTCTAAAAGACTCCTTTTCCATCCATCTTGAAAGGGCGGTAGCAGAGATCTCCTGGCCGGGGGTCTCAGGAAGGGGAAGGGCAATCCCACGCCAGTTAAGCGGGCCGGCGACATAACCGGCATAAAAATCCCTGAATCCCTTAAACCCCACAATAAGCCCCTTCTTTTCTTTACCGGAGGCTCCGGCGACCATTGTGTCAGGGATGAGATAGGTCGGCCTCATCGTTCCTGCACCGGTGGGAATGAAACAATTTCCATCTCCTATGGTTTGAAAAATGTAGGGGGGATAGAAAAGGGAAGTAAATGATGAAAGACCTTCCTCAATCCTTGTTAATCCAACTTTTGAGTAGGGGTGTTCGGGGTGATCCTGAATCCATTGAGAAAGGCCATCTCTCAACCTTGTCGTTTCCGGAATCTTTCCCAATACATCGATCGTATTGGAGAAGAGGGTAAGACAACCCATTCCTTTTCCGACGATCAGGACCTTCCTGCCGGCCTCTGCCGCCGTTTTAGCCGCCATCAACCCGGAGAGACCCATTCCGATGATAATGAGATCGTAGTGCATGGCTTTTTTAAATACAGGATTCAAGGATTCGAGGGTTCATGGGTTCAAGTAAAATCTGAAAATAAGAATTCTTTTCCTTGACCACTTGAACCCTTGGCTCCTTGGACCCTATAAGTTAAATATTCCTTTATAAATCCCTTCGATCAATTCTTCTTCCTTGACAGCCGATTCCCAGAGGACCGGTCGGATTCCCTTCCACCTCTCCTCAAGAAAGCCCTTAAGTATTTTGTTAGGATTTCCCTCAGTCAATCCCAACTCGTTTAACATTCCCAATAGCCGGTAGACGCAGAAACCTCCCTGGCAGGTTCCTTTGGCGAGGCGGGTTCGATGGAGAATATCCTGAAGATCCTTTAATTTCCCTTCCCTCAACACTTCCTCAACCTCTTCCCTCCGGACCAGCTCGCAATCACATAGGGCCTCCACTTTACCCAATGGTTTAAGACGGTCTTTGAGGCCTGAGGGTTTCTCAGCGCCGGGGAGAGTGTTTAAGTGGGTGGTGCAAGAAACATCGATTCCCATTTTCCGGCAGAGAAGATCAGAGGTCTTTTCCGCCATCAACCGGTAGGTGACCAGTTTTCCGCCGGTGATGGTGATCAGATTCCTTATTCCGTCTCTCTTTTCGTGATCGATCAGAACAAATCCCCGGCTGATGGCGCGATCATCGCCTTTTTCTCCGGATTGGAAGAGAGGTCTGATGCCCGCATAGGCCCGGATGAATCGGGTTTCTTCGATAGCCGGGAGCATCTTTGATGTTTCTCTAATCAAGAGGGAGACTTCTCGATGAGTGACCTCAAAATTCTCGGCGTCTTCAAGAGGGATGGAGGTTGTCCCCAGAATGGAAACGGTATGGTTCGGCACGATGATATCTCCATCGGAGGGGGGCCGGCACCGATTGACCACCCTGTGAGTGAGTCTTTGATTGGTGATGAGCATCGACCCCTTTGAAAGGGCCATGGCGGTACGAAGTCCTGCCAATTTCAGAAGTTGGTCTGCCCAAGCTCCGGTGGCATTGATGATATAAGCAGCTTCAATCAGATACTCCTCTCCGTGGAGAAGGTCTTTTGCAAGGACGGTTTTCACTCTATCTCCATCCACGAGGAGGGAGGTGATTTCTGTGTGGAGAAGGCATCTGGCTCCGTGAGCCTCTGCGTCTTTTACATTCGCAAGAACCAGTTCGAATGGATCGATGGCTCCGTCCGGAACTTTGACCGCGCTCAGGAGATCGGGATTGAGTCCGGGTTCCAAGGAGAGGGTTTCGTCCCGGGACAGGAGACGGGCGGGGAGGGTTGTCTCTTCGCAGGCTTGAATAAATCGATCCCTGAAATCGAGGCCGTCTTCGGGTAGAGAGACGAAAAGGCCTTCTGTTTCCTCGATACAGTGAGGAGCAATTTTTCTCAGAATCCTATTTTCAGCGATGCACTCACGCGCCGCTTCCGGGTCGGATACAACGTATCTTCCGCCGCTGTGAAGGAGACCATGATTTCTTCCGGAGGCTCCCGATAAAAAATCTCCCTTTTCGATTAAGAGAGAAGGGATTCTTCTCAGAGAAAGATCCCTTGCAATTCCAGCCCCAGTGGCGCCGCCGCCGATAATCAACACTTCTGTTTTCAGGTTCATTTAAAATTCTCTTGGCTTCGTCATTGGATTCAAATATTTAATCTCATCGGCGATAACTTTTTTTAACGAGATTCTCTCTCTTTGTCAAGAAAAACGGTGAACCTGCAATTCAGACACTGGACTTCAGACTTTAGACATCAGGCTTTCCAGTATAGGACGGAGAAAACTCAAACCCCTCAGGGGTTGCAGAGGAAAACCCCTTAGAATCCTTTGAACCCGATGAGTTCTTTGTGTCATCTCTAACCATTTCATAACCATTTCATCACCTTCAGTCTATGGTCTGAAGTCTATGGTCTAATGTCTGAATCACAAGACGATGAACAATAAACCTTGACTTTTTGAGGTGATGGAATAAAATGAGTATACTTTCACTATTTTGCCTGGCCTCCTATGACAGAGATCCTGAAAAGCCGACATTTCCTCCTCGATTTTGTCCAGGTGGCTTTCATCCTCACGGATATCCACTCAAAAATCCTCTATGCCAACCGTTATGCGGAACATCTCTTCGGTTATACGAGAGAGGAGATGGAGGGGCAGAGGATGAGGACTCTTTTCTTCGAAGAAGACCTGAAATATTTTCTACCCAACATCATTTATTTGGCCATTTACAGGGCCGGTTTTGAAGGAGACGGACTCTTACGACAGAAGGATGGAAAGGGAGTCTTCGTTCATCTCTCCACAGTCTCTTTCAAAGAGGGAGGGGAGACGTTTTTAACCTTTTCTTTCCAGGAAATTCAGCGCTTGAAGAGACTGGAGAGGGAGAAACTGGAGTTGAGGCACAGGGCAAGCCTCGGAATGATGGTGGAGGAGATTGCCCATCAGGTCCGGAACCCGATTGCCTCGATCGGAGGCTACACCCGGCGTCTCATAAAGACATCCGTTTCTTCACCCAAGATGGAGGCTTATCTCGACCGGGTCCTTCAGGAGACGAAGCGGCTGGAGGAGATGATCCGGCGGATGGAAGAGTTGGTTAAGATGCCCAGGCCGGTTTTCCAGAGGGAGAAGTTTCTTGAGGTCGTAGAGAGAACCCTCCAGAGCGTTTCACGGGAGGAGAAAGCGAAGGGAATCTCCTTCAATTTGGAGGAGGGGTCTTTAAAAGGGGAGGAATACTTCTACATTGATAGAGGCCTTGTGACTCGGGCCCTTTCTCATGTTCTGGAGAATAGCATAGAATCTATCGGACAGGGCAAGGGGAAGAAAGATCGAAATAGAATAAGGGTCTTTCTTGCTTGCAATGAAGAGAATTTGGAAATCTCCGTCTCAGATAGAGGAGAGGGGATCTCTAAAAAGAATCTCGACCGCATTTTTGAGCCTTTCTTTTCCACAAGGCCTGAACGGGTGGGACTGGGTCTCACTTTTGTCAAGAGGGTGGTGGAAGACCACGGAGGAAGAATCCGGATCGATAGCCGGCTCCGGAGCGGCACCACTATGACGCTCACTTTTCCGAAGGACCGCAGGCGACTTATTCGCCGGGAATGGCTTTCACCGGAAGCCCAAAACCCTCTTTCTTCCCTCTAAAAAAATGAACGAATAAGCGCTGAACATCGGCGAGGCATTTTATGGATAAAAAGCTAAAAGAGGCTTTTTTAAAACAGGTAAAGAAGGAGCCCTTTGCAAAAAAATTCGGGCTCAAATTGGTCGACATGGATGATGGATACTCCAGGGTGGAGATGAAATTCACTCAGGACATGGAAAATCTCTTCGGCATGGCCCATGGGGGAGCGCTCTTTGCCCTGATCGATGAAGCCTTTGAGACCGCCTCCAATTCTCATGGGACCCTGGCCGTGGCTCTTAATATGAATATTACCTATCTTTCGCCTCCTCCACCGGGTAGCCGTTTGATTGCCGAGGCAAGGGAGGTTCATCAAACCCAGAAGACATCACTCTGTGAGATTAAAGTTTTCGATGACCAGGATCATCCGATTGCCTCCTGCCAGGCACTTGCCTACCGGAAAGGAATCCCTCATCCCTTCCTCAAAAAAGCGAAAAAATAGTTTCCCTCCCTTTGATTCAGACATTAAGACTATAGACCTCAGACATTAGACTGAAGAAAGAGAAATGGCCAGAGAATACACATGAATAAGGGCTTCGGCATGAGCTTAGCCGAACGGCTGAGAGCTACCAGAAGGAATAACACTCTTGGATATACGAAAGAATTTCAAAAGAGTGGAATAGAGTTAATTTTCTATATTAGAAAAGTCTGATGTCTAACGTCTGAAGTCCAGTGTCTGAATTGCAAAGTTTCCCTCCCTCCAGGGTTGACATCCCTTCCGTACAGGTTACAATAAAAACAAATTTATCGGTTTGCTTTTTCTAAGGAATCTTTAATGACGGGTTCGCCGCCTCCGAAGGATGAAAATGCTTTTTTGGGCAAGGTTGAGAGGTTAGGGCTATGAAGCCAGTTTGGTCAAAGGGCAAAGGTTATGGTTGTTAATTTAAAACCCATCGCCCTGACCCATAGACTAAACCGGCATCCTTGCCCTGACCTTATCCCATAGACTCTATTTTTTAGGTAATGTTATGGAACAGGAACTGATGGAAGTGAAAGTCATGGGGATCGTGGTTGATGCGAAGGCATCGAACCCTGTTGTCGTTTTAGTGGATTTGAATGGTCAGAAAGCCCTGCCCATCTGGATCGGGGTATTTGAGGCGGAGGCGATTTCAAGGGGTCTCGAAGATGTGGTAACGCTTCGTCCCATGACGCACGACCTTCTCAAACAGATTCTGGATACTCTGCGTACTTCCCTCACACGGGTGGTCATCAATGATATCAAGGAGAATACCTTTTACGCCAAACTCTATTTCAATGTTGAGGGAAAAGAACTCATTGTAGATAGTAGGCCGAGTGATGCGATTGCCCTGGCAGTCAGGGTGAAGGCGCCCATTTTTATCGCCCAGTCCGTGGTTGAGGCGACGAAAAGCCTGGGTCTCCTGGCCACCCGATTTCTGGACGAACAGGATGAACTTAAGACGATTATTGAGAATATGAACCCGGATGACTTCGGTAATTATAAGATGTAGGTTCCTTCCTTTTAGGCCCCTCCTTTTGATATTCTTTTAGATAGAAAATAAACGTCTTTTGTCATACGGTTAGGGCAACGATGCCCGTTTCGTTATTCGGTTACGTTATTGGTCTTAAAGACTTAACCGTCTAACGATAGACCAAAC
This sequence comes from Thermodesulfobacteriota bacterium, assembly GCA_030017685.1. GTDB lineage: Bacteria > Desulfobacterota > BSN033 > BSN033 > UBA1163 > RBG-16-49-23. The sequence continues at coordinate 38,471 of JASEHH010000025.1, forward strand.
GGGCTTCGTAACCTTAACCCTTACCAATTCATCTGAGCCATTTTCATGGGCCATGCCTGTCTGCTTCAAGCAGGTTCGCACATGAATGGCGGCCATCCCTTCCCCTGGCAATAATGTTCCATTATTGACAGTTTGTCGTTTTGCCCAGATTTTTCCCGATTTTATTTCTCCATACCCCCAAAATATTTAGCCTTTTAAAGTCGAATAGTTACGAAAAATTTTGAAAGGAGCAAACCTTTTG
>JASEHH010000114.1 GCA_030017685.1 Thermodesulfobacteriota bacterium
GCATGCGCTGGCGCAGCGGGCAAAGGGGGATGAAGGGGGATTAGATCAGTTTTTTTAAAAGCCCTAAAGTGTTACGGCTACGCCAGGTTAAGTATCATTAAGCAGGCAGGGTTGTAATTTCTACGATATGATGTTTCTGACGAGCGTCATTTACGATCTCTTCTAATTTTGCTGCAGTATTGTCCTCAATCCAGTCTGCACCGCATTGTGAACACACTGTCGCAGGCACATCCCTCACAACCACAACACCAAATCCTAAATCTACTGTAAATGTGGTTTTTCCTGTTTTTTTGCTTCCTTCACATAATGGGCATTTATCTGTAAATACATCAGTTGCCATGTTTCCTCCTTGTCTTGTAATCTGACTCAAAATGCTCCGAATCAGGTCTATATGCTGTGATAACAAAACAACGATTATTTTGTGAATCAATCGCTGCAATTACATGAAATGGCTCTTCTTCGAACCACCCTAAAAACAATGCACTTGGATAAGGCTTATCATCAGGGTAATCTTCAATAATTTCGCCTGATAATAACACCTTTTTTACGACCTCTCTCGAGATTTCCCGTTCCATCATCCTTTCAAATGCATGTCTTTGCCATTCAATATTTCCGTTCTCAATAGCTATTTTTAGTTTATTCCTTTTCATCTGATAACCAGTTCCCGAATACTGGGCAGTCACACCTGCCTGCCGGTAGGCAGGCAGGTCGCCATTACTTCCATTTTTACATGCACGGTCACGCCTGCCTGCGGTAAGCACAGACACGATTTTTATCCCCATCGCTTAGAACAGCTTAAAAAACAGAATCGCACTGGTGCCTTTTCCGCCCATGGAGCCAGATGCATGGGATTCTACAACCGCTACAACCAGGTCCTCATTCCCGTCATTGTCGGCATCTTTAACCTGAAAATCGGAAAGATATCCGGTAATTTCCTTGGTTTTCCATGAGGTCATCAAGCCGTCCTGGTCCCAGACTAGGTTATATATTTCGCCGCTTTCATACGTTTTAGCCTTTTCAAACATGGTCAATGAAGAATAGTTCTTGTTAATGATGATCTCATTCACACCATCTCCGTCGAGGTCTCTTGATAGGATTCTGCCCGGGATGAAGACCCGCCAGGAGGGGGCATCTTGTGGCCTGAATCCTTCGGGTTTCTTCTTTAATGTATCGTAAGAATTTGCAGTTCCACCATAGCTTTCCCTGCTGGTCCAGACTGGTTTTCCGTCAGGAGAAAGGATGCTTATTTTGTCCCTTCGGTCCAGCAAGACCGTGTTCAATTTGCCTTCATTGCGGACGTCGGCTACGGTTAAACCGAAAATTTTAGTATCTTTCGGAAGGCCCATCTTGGGCCCCTTTTCGAACGAATTCTTTTTCCAAACGAATTTATAGATAGAGCCGGTAAATAGCCCGTCAGAGCCCATCTGTTGTCCCATTAAAACAGGTCCATCTTTGGGGTGCTCCAGCACCCTGAAGAACCAGCCTGCCTTTCGAGTGATCGTCCTGAATTCTCCCTGTTCATATTCGATGATGAAGGATTGGAGGTTATCTTCAACGACTGAAGTGACAATAATTTCGGCATATCCATTTCGATTGACATCAGCCACATCGAGGGTCAAGAAGTTGTGCTGGTATCCGATCTCAATCTTTCGAAAGAGGCTCAATTTATCACCATCGTATTTAAATATGTAAAGATTATGATTATCCATTACCACCACTTCGTTCTTTTTGTCTCCGTCCACATCGCCGATATCAAGCCCTTTGATTTCAAAGCCGAATGTCTGACTTTTTTTGAACCCCAGTCCTTCCGGTCCGACTCTTCCGATCTCCCTTTCTGGCCGAATGATATGTGAGGATCTGGGATCGGACGGACGGGCTGTCGTAGCACGGCGACCGAGGATTCGATATCCGATGTCCTGCGCAAAATCACCGATTTTGAGCATCACGTCGTCAATGCCTTTGTGCTGGGTGAAGACGCCAAGCGGAGGTTTATCCTCGGTAATGCTGATGAGCCGGGCATCAAGGCTGATGTAGTTTCCGATCTTCGTGATGCTTCCGAGAACGACATAGTCTGCCCCGGCTCTCGTTCCGACCTGTTTTGCGACAGCCTCGTCGAGACGCATAGGTCTCATCTCATAGAGAATTCTCTCCACGACCGTCCGTTCAATGGCAATGATTCTGCCTTCAACCGTGATTCGTGAGGTGAGGATGTCATTGATGCCTTCTCTCAGGTAATCGAGATTCTCCTGGCTGTGGATGATGAAAGGAAGAATGGCCACTTTGTAGACTTTGCCGGGATCTTTGGGTTGGGCAACTGAGTGAAAAGGAAAAGCAAAAAAGGAGAATAAACATAAAATAAGGATTAATTTAAATTTCATGAGAGTTCCTTTCTTTTTTTACACCATGCCTTTCCATTGGGAAGAAGAATGGAGTAGGGGGATTGATTTCAGGAAATTTTAAGTTTATTTGAAGGGTTTGTCAAATGAGAATTTAGCAGAGCGAACAGGGATTTAGGTTGACACTTTTAAGGGAGAGAAACGGGGTTGAAAATTAGGCCTGGAGTCTTGACTGGATCTGTTTTCTCCATTCCTGTAAATCCTTGACCTGTGATTCGAGGTCGGAAAGGCGTTTGTCCAGCTCGGAGAAAGAGAGTTTAATCAACGCACGGGTCTCTATGTGCTGGCGTTCGTTCTCCTTTTCCATATGGTCCAGTCTTGTTTCAACACGGTCAAGTCTTGTCTCTACCTGGTGAAATCCGGCGTCAACACGATCAAGCCTTTGAACAACTCCAGAATGACCTTCGGCCAAAAGCTTGATATGATCCATCAATCCTTCTGAAACTACATGAAACTCATGAATAATCTCTTCTTTAAACCTTCCCAAGGATTTCTCTAAATCATCTTTGGTTGCAAATTCGTCACGGGCGACCATTTCAACTTCTCCTTCTGTTTATACCAATAACCGTTACATTTAAAACATCTCATAAAAATACGGCTTCGTCAAGACATTTTAAACTTTTCGGTCTTGCATTATCTTGTAACTTCGGAATCGGGGCCGATGAGTCGGATCTCCGTGAGGCGGTGGAGTAAGGACCCGTTTGGGCCTCCTTTGCCGAGATTCAGGTCGGTGACGGCGACCTTTCCGATCTTTTGATATACGGGGCCGGACTTCCCTTCTTTCTGAATCCCCCAGATGCTGTGGATGGCATAATGTTTCCCCTCATGTTTGCCGAGATAGAGTATGATATGGCCGGGCATCCGGAGGAGTGTGGCCAGTGGAACAGCTCGATCTAAGATTTTCTTCTTCTCCTCTATCGTCTTTCCTTCCAATACTCCGAGAGGGATTCCCATCCTAGCCTGAAGATTGGAATTTCGTGGCATAAGAATTCCGAAAGTATTGAAGAGATCCATAATGAATCGGGAGCAGTCCCTTCCTCCGGACATTTCTCCCCAGCCGTAAGGCTGGTGAAGCATTTTAAAAGCCTGTTGCGCAAGGTTTTTCTGGGTATAGGGAAGAAAGCCGTAATGGACATCCTCATTTGCAGGGATATATCCATTTCCAAGGGTCAGCCGGCCATCTGCATCTTTGAAAGGGATTGAGATTGTATAATGAGGTTTGTAAGGTTTTGCCTGGTCAGGGAAGCGGAGGATGCGAAAGGCGCTTCCCATCTGAGCGGAGAAGACCGGTTGCCGGAAAAGGGGGTCGGCAAAGATCCTGACAAAGTTGCCCGTAATGACAAGCGGCTCTTTTATCTCACCCTGACTGAAGGCATCGTTTTTACTTTTTGCGATGGCCAGATCTATTGTCCTAATCCATCCACGGATGAAAGGGGTCTGCACGTAGGCCCAGAGATTGTCACGGCTGAAATGATGAATTCCGACCAGTGATCCCGGAGCAATGGTAGAGTGCTGGAACAGATCGAAGTCGTAATTGGTCGGGGTATTCATGGAGAGTTCTTCGGTAGGGAAGACACGAACATCTGCCCTCTTAATCGTTAAACCAAAGAGGAGCCGATTTTTCTCTTTCAATGCATCTTGGTGGATACTTTCTTTTAACGCATTCCAGAAGGAATCATCGAGAGGAATTCCCTGCTTTCCATATCGAACCCGGTCTGCCTTTCCAAACCCCTCCCAATCCTCTTTTAAAAAAGTTAGGATCTCTTCTCTGGTCCATTCCTCTTTCATATCTTTTACTCTGCAAAGGAGAAGATCTTGCCTTTTGAGATTTTTTTCATTCATCTTCTGGATTTCGGACGGGGTAAGTAGGACCCGATTCGGATCCTTGACTTTGTTAATCCAGAAAAGAGGGCCTTCCATTCTCTTTGAAACGGCATGGGCCTGCAGGCTGCTTCCGAGAAGAATCGCAACAGAAAGAAGGATAAGGATTGAGGTCGGAAATGGTCTCTTATTGGATTTCATCTCTGTAACCTTCACCTAATCGGCGGAATCAAAGATTTTTAAAAAAATCTGATGCATTTTGCTTGACAAACATAATTTTTTATATTAAATTGAATAAATTTCGGTTGGTTTTGTACCAAAACGAGTTACCCAAAATGGTAACTCTTTTTTTTGGGTTTTGCGAGGAATTAGAAAATCTTCTTTATTTTCAATGACTTTTAAAAAACAATCCATAATGAAAGGGGGTAGATCGACATGGTTTGTCAAACCATCAAGCCAGGAACAGAATGCATCTTCATGAAGAAGAATGGCTGTTCATACAACGGTGGGAGGTGTTATCCCATCGTGGAGTCCTGTAAAGGATGTGACCGGGTGGTGACCTATGAGGCAGGTTCTTATTGCAAGACCTATTGCGAACCCAGCCTGAAATGGACAAAGGGGACCTGTAATTTCGCCACACACATCAAAAAGGAAGTGAAGGAAGACACCTTCAAACTGAATCCTTTGAAAGCCTCCAAACGAAATGTCAGCCAGAGGGTCTGAGATTTTGCCTCTGTTGCAGTCATGATTCGGAAAGCCCTCCTATTGCTTGTTCTTTAACAAGGGGGAGGGCTTTATTGTTTCTGTCCCTGTCCGGATAGATTAAGGGAGCCCCAGCAGATGAGAGCAGTGATGGCGCAGACCAGAAAGATCAAAATGTGAACCCCGAAACCGGTGGCGATGGCCTCTTCTTTGGAAAGTCCAACGATGAGAAACCCGGCCGCCCATCCTGCCTCGAGTGTTCCCCAGTTTCCAAGCCCGCTGATCGGCAAGGCATTGGCGATGACCGCAATGGTTGATCCGAACACGACCTTTAAAAATGAAACTTCAATCCCGAATCCTCTCATAAAAGCGTAAAACACAAAGAAAATCATCACCCATGATCCCAGGCTTGCCAGGCTTACCGAGAAAAAGGTTTTCCTGGCTTTGATCGCATAGAAATCTTCTGCCATCTCATGAATTTTCCTTTGAATCCAATGGAGGGATTCACTATTTCTTAACCCTGTCCACCCGGCTATTTTTCCGATAAGAAAGGAGCTCCACCTCAAGAAGTTGCTCATATAGAAGAAGACGATGAGGATGAAGAGAGTCAGAAGCATGGAGAAGAGGATCATCAGGGACAGGTTGATTTGCAGGAAGCTCTGGAACGCGATAATGGCAAATAAAAAGATGATCAGGACGATAAAAAAATCATAGACCCTTGATGCGATCAAGGAGGCCAGACCTTCTGTCATGCTTAATCCGCTCAGTCTGTTTAAAAAATATGGATAGGAAAGTTCCCCTAATTTGGAGGGGAGGACCATCAGCGATAGATGATAGAAGACGGTGATCTTAAAAAGTTCCGGAAGGAGAATTTCCCTGGAGTGAATCAGCCATCTAAATCTTAAAGCCCGGAGAAAGATGGCAAGGAGATAGGAAGCTGATCCCAAGACTGCCCAGAACGGATCAACATTGATGAGAAGCCGATAAAGGTCTTTGATCGAGATCTGGGTGAAAAGGATGAGGATGATGCCAATGGTTATAAGAAGTGAGAGGATGAATCTTTTCAATGCAGTGGCTTATCACTTCGCGCTAAGATAGGATTTTGATACGGTTTTCTAATTCTTCGATTCGATTTTGAAGGAGGATAGATCTTTGCTTTAAATCCGCCACCTCCTTTTCAAGACGCTCTTTAAGATCAATTTCTTTATCCAATTTGCCATCGATTCTGTTGAGGCAGCTATCGACTCCATCGAGCCGAACTTCGACATTATCGAGTCTTTTCTCAACCCGATCGAGTTGTTCCTCAATCCTCTTGATGGAAAAAGTGATGGTGTGGTATTCTGTCTCAAGCCGGTCCAGTTTATTGTAAATTTGGTCGAAATGATTTAAGAGGTCAGCAAATTTTTTGTCGTGTTCCTCTAACTTTTTCTCAATTTTATCGAATCGAGGTTCGATTCTGTTAAGGATATACGATTCGATGCGGTCAAACCGGGGTTCGATCTGGCTTTGGATATACGATTCGATTCGGTTGAACCCAGGTTCGATCGTTTTCTTATGAAATTCCTCAAGGGCATCGGTTAAATCTTTTTTTGTAATGGGCTCCATATCTTGTCCATCTCTTTTCTAACTTATGGTACAAACATTAGCACGGTTTAAATTTCTGGTCAACTTCAAAATTTGTAAAATATTTGTAATAATTTTACGGAGATTGACGGGCATTCTAAAAAATGATAAATAAGAATCAAATGAGGCCGGCGTAGCTCAGTGGTAGAGCAACTGATTCGTAATCAGTAGGTCCGGGGTTCAAATCCCCGCGCCGGCTCCAATCGTAATAGGGAAATGTGAAAAGGTTATGGGTGACGATGCTCGTATCGAAGCAAGAGACTCGACGAATGAAGCTCGAGCATCCAGATTCTATTCACGAGATTCGATACGAGCTTCGACAACGACAAACGCTATCTTCGAGCTCTTCCGTAAATTTCCGTTAATTCAAGGAGCAGTTCCGTATGGGAAGAGGTGAGCTGATCCGGCAGAAGCCGCCACTCCCAATTTCCGGATAGAGTGGAAGGACGGTTCATCCTCGCCTCTTCTCCTAACCCCAAGACATCCTGCGCAGGAATCACGACCGTATTGGCCACGGACATCATTGCAAGACGGATGAGTTCGGCCGGCAATTGCTCAGAAGAGACTTTCTTCCCCAGATAACGGAATATTCTTTTTTTCTCCTGCGGAGTGGTCTCGTTTTCGAACCATCCTTTCGCTGTGTTATTGTCATGGGTGCCCGTATAGACAATGGTGTTGGGGATGAAGTTATGAGGAAGGTAGGGATGGGCCGGCGAATCTTCACCAAATGCAAATTGAAGAACCCGCATGCCCGGAAAACCGAACCGATCCATCACTTCTTTCACGTCGGGCGTAATAATTCCCAGGTCCTCTGCAATGAAGGAGTGGACCGGAAACCTTTTTAGGAGTACCGTAAAAAAATCATCCGCAGGGGCTTCCACCCAATTGCCGTTCATAGCGGTTGTCTCCGTGGAGGGAACCTCCCAGTAGGCGACAAAACCCCTGAAATGGTCAAGGCGCAGAATGTCAAAAAGGCGGAGATTATGGGAAATGCGATGGAGCCACCACCTGTAATCCGTCTTTTGGAGACGATCCCAGCGAAAAGTCGGATTTCCCCATAGTTGTCCGGTCTTACTGAAGTAGTCAGGAGGGACGCCTGCAACCCCCAGGGGTTTTTTGTCTTTATCCAGGTTAAAGATCTCGGAATGAGCCCAGACATCGGCGCTGTCATGATTGATATAGATTGGGACATCACCGATAAATCGAATCCCTTTCTTGTTGCAATAATCTTTAAGAGAGAGCCACTGCGTCAGGAAGAGATACTGGTAAAACTTCTCTTGTTCAACCTCGTCCTGAAGGTTTTTCTTGATCCTCTCAAGATATTCTGAATTTCTGTTCCTCAGATCCTTTTCCCATTCTCCCCATGCTTTTCCTTTAAAATATTTTTTGATCACAAAGAACAGGGCAAATTCTTCCAGCCACCCCTCATTCTCTTTGCAGAATGTTTCAAAGGCCTCCCTCTCTTTTCCGCTCGTTTTAAAAGAGTCATAGGCAAGGTGGAGCAACCCTGATTTATAGGAGATCACGGATGCGTAGTCACAGCGTCCGGCCGGGAATGAAGGGATCTCTTCTATCTCCCTTTTTTTGAGAAAACCGGATTCCATCAGAAGCTCCGGGCTGATGAGTAGCGCATTGCCCGTAAAGGCGGAAGGACTGCTGTAAGGAGAATTTCCACAAGCCTGGTCCGTAGGGTTGAGGGGTAAGACCTGCCAGTAACTCTGTTTTGTCTGAGTTAGGAAATCGGCAAACCGATATGCAGAAGGACCAAGATCACCGATTCCAAAAGGCGAGGGGAGCGAAGTGATGTGAAGGAGGATGCCACTGCCTCTCTGGGTCATCGTTTACCTCGAAAATAAGGGTTTCGTTCAACGGTAAAGATGCCCGTATCGTTATTAAAAGGCTACGTTTGTAGTCAATTAATTCTTTTCACCTAACCGTAACCAGTAGCCGAAACGGGCTTCGTTGCCCTTACCGTTGGACCTTAAGGGTTTTATTTTTAAGCCATTATATCCAAACTGAAAGGAGTTTACCAGATAGGCCCATATGTTGTATAATTGTTTCTATCGGGGGGTGTCATGAAGAAAGGAAATATAAGATGGATGAATATCCCATTCTGCCTCTTATGCCTCCTCTTTTTAATTCCGTCGTGCGCGGTCAATCCTGTCACCGGCAAACAGGAGTTGATGCTTTTAAGTGAGAGAGATGAGATCAGTCTGGGCAGGGAAACAGATGTTGAGATTGTAAAACAATACGGCATCTATGAAGATCCGAGACTGACCGCCACCCTCAAAGATATGTGCCATCGACTGGGCAGGATTTCTCATCGACCGCAACTGGCCTACGATTGTAAGATCCTCAATGCTTCGGTCGTCAATGCCTTTGCCGTGCCCGGAGGCTATGTTTACTTTACTCGTGGGATTTTAGCTGTTCTCAATAGCGAGGCTGAACTGGCCGCTGTGATGGGACACGAGATCGGCCACATTTCGGCGCGCCATTCCGCCCAGCAATACAGTAAAGCCCAGCTTGCCCAGCTGGGATTAGGAGTGGGATCGATCTTTGTCGATTCGCCTATTGTGACCAGCCTGGCTCAGTTAGGAGCGGGGATGCTTTTTCTAAGATTCAGCAGGGATAATGAGAGGGAGGCGGATGATTTGGGAGTGGAGTATTCGAGCAAGGCAGGCTATGATGCGGCGCAGTTGGCCAGTTTTTTTGAAACACTGGAAAGGATAAACCCGGGGTCAGATCGGAGCGGACTGCCAGGGTGGTTTTCAACCCACCCCAGTCCGGAAGATCGTGTTCAGACTGTGCGGTCGAGAGCAATAGAGTGGCAGAAGCGGCACGAGCTGAAAGAACCGAAGGTGAATCGAGAAAAATATTTAAGAGAGATAGACGGTCTCGTATATGGGG
>JASEHH010000004.1:0-24594 GCA_030017685.1 Thermodesulfobacteriota bacterium
GAGGGGGAGCTGGAGATAGAGCCCTCGCTACTACGCCAGCTCTCTACTCTACCCAAAGCCCTTTTACCTGCTCTTGCACCCGATCAGAAACCAAGTTGGAAGGGCTGCCAACAGGAATGTTAGCGGTAATAAAAAGGATACCAGAATCGGTATGGGTGGTTCTTTGGCAGAGAGTGTGAAGTAGCCACCCACGTTATTTTGTCCTACCTGGTTTAGCCCTGTTCATTTCCCGATTCCTTATTAAAAATTGATATAGGTTCTATAATGACTCCTTGATCTGTTTTAAGAGAGGAGGAGTCGTTGGAGAAGCGGTGTGTTGTGTGCGGTCGGTTTTTCATTCCCCACCCTCGAGTAGAACAAAGACAGAAGACCTGCCAGAGAGATTCCTGTAAGAAAGTTCGTAAGCAATTTTCGCAGCGTGCTTGGTGTGAGAAGAATCCGGGGTATTTTCGAGAGCGGTATCCCTATGTGAAGCAATGGCGTGAGAAGAGGAAAGCATTAGAAGTATCGGGGCGACCGATGATACAAGATAAGGACCCTCTTTCAAAGCCTTTACTGAGGCTAATTCTCCTGATCCCGGGGGACAAAGACAGGATGATACAAGACAAGATCCTCCTTCGGAGGCAGAGCCGACGCACCTTTGTGGCTGACGGGTAGGGATGGGGAGTGATACAAGATGAGATAGTAAAGAAAGACAACTTATAGGGGACGTAGGTTCTAAAACATTTTAAGATATTTCCACAAATCTGACGTTTCTTCAGAAGCAGCCAAGCGATTGACTGAGGAGGTGGTAACCCCAAGGAAACGAGCAACTTCGGCTCCAGGATAACCCATCTTCCCCACTGCCAATTGACAAAACATCCTCCGCCCCTTCACTACTCTCTTCTCCCGCATTCCTGAGCGTAACTCCGACTCCTCTATTCCTTCCTCTTTAATGATTCTCCTCGCCAAAGTTATCAAGTCAGGTACTTTTCGAGAGAGTCTCAGCGTTTCTTTTTCTCTCTCCTCGGCTTCCGACAACAGCCTCTCGATAAATCCCTCACTTCCCAATATCCGTTCATCCGAGGCAATCTTGCCCCCCCGCCTCTTTAAAGAAAGGACTTGGGACCATCCCCCCAGACTCCGTATCAACCCGCCTCCCACTAATTCCGGTCTCCTCCCCTGCGATACCCCTTCTCTCACAAACTGCTCATACTTCTCCACGGCCTCCCGCCCCCTACCAAAATAGCGAAGAACGGTATCGATGTCCTGCCATTTCTGCTCCACTCTTCCCATGATTACGGAATGACCCGCCCACCGATAATTATTCAATTCCTCCACACCATCCACCATGCCCGCTCTCACCGGATTCAAGTGAATGTAGCGAGTCAGTTCCAACAAGTAGGGATCGTCCTCACAGATGATCGATTTATACCTGTTCTGAAAGAGATGACCGGTTCTTTTATGTCGCAGGTTAAAATTAACAACATAACCGGTCAGAAGCTTCTTCATACTCCTGGAAATAGGCTGACAACCGGTCCGAACCAATAAGTGGAAGTGGTTGGAAAGCAGGCACCACGCGTAGACAATAAGATTCCCATCCAGGCACTGGTTGGCCAACCGGTTTAGAAAATCATCCCTGTCTCGATCAGTACGGAATATGTTTGTCCGCTCGATGCCCCGCCCCATCACATGATGCAAAGCCCCATGAGCGTCCAATCTCGGTTGTCTGGGCATGCCAAAAGATTAGATCCTTCCCCTCTATTTGTCAAGTTGTTTTAGAACCTACGTCCCCTATGTCCGCCGTCCGGCTCACCGGGAGCCGTGTTTATTGGCGATCCGGTGCAGCCGTTTGTTAGACGGGGCCTTTCAGCTGGCTGGCTAGTAGAAATAGGTTTTTCTTTCCTTCGCCGTCGTCCTGGGTCCACTGCACTAATGCACACTCAAGCCATGAAAGCATTATGACTTGTAATCGTGCTGCACGGTATCGCTTGGTCATCCAAGATAGTCCTATGGCCGGTATCCATGCATTCCAGAATCGAGCGAGATCACCACGTGCTTGGTGGAATGTGGCTGCTCTTGCGGGATCAACGAGTGTATGGTCTGTGACAGCACCGGACCGCCCATATCGGGCTGGATAGACAGCTGAAGAGAACTCCCAGATAGCACGCTGATCGGGTCCGAGGTTGCGTTCGTTCTCTGTTGCCCAGGTTCTGAGGTGTCCACCCCCTGGGCGGGGAACGTTCGGGGGCATGCCTGATGCGGCTATCAGGGCGTCAAGATCTTCTGGAAGTTCGGCCCGCGTGCCGCGAAAGCGGGCATAGGCTTCTCGCAGCGCTATCCAGAAACTCTCGCGGGCAGTTGCAAGTTGAGCATACTCACGCTCTACTGCCAACCTGTCTGCCACGCGGCGCTGCCGTACGGATACCGCGAAAGCGGTCCAAGACGCCGCAGCCGCGATCAGGGATATAGCCGGTGCTATCCACCAAATAACAGTATTTTGATCACTCATTTAGTCTCCATTTCAGTCTAACGGCGGAGTTGAGCAGAGTTCGTATCACGCAGGCCCGCTGAAGGCGGAGCCGGAGTGATGCGAACTTCTGCTCGAACGATTTGTTAGCGCCGTGCGAGTCAGCGCACGGCGCGGTTTCATCATCTTTTCGATGAAAAACAAACCGGGCGAGCAGAACCCTTGGGCTGCTCAACTCCGCCGTTAGCGCCGTGCGCAGCACGGCGCTAACGCAAAGGTCACCGGGAGCCGGATTTATTGGCGATCCGGTGCAGCGACTCGTTAGACTTTTTTTCTGATATGGTTCTAAATACCTCCACGAGCTTCCCGGGATGTCCTTTAATATCTGAAAACCTAATAGTCTCCCCTTCTACAGTAAAGGATGCCGTGTCTGGCCATGTAACGTGAACAGCTTTGGGATCGGCAACCAACAGTAAACATAAGGCCATAATCATGTGAACGGACAGAAGAAAGTTTCCTTGATCGTCAAGTCCGATACTTGGTGACTGGACAATTTTCACTCTTGAACCCATTTCGCCCTCATGCAACAGGGCACATCGAATCAACTCGTACACAATCTCTTCAAACTTCATGGTCTTTCCATCAGCGACCTGGAACAGTAGGTCTCCGTGAACTTCAAGATGCAACATCGCGATGCGGGTGAGAATATACTGGTTATCTCGGACGTATTGTTTGATCCGCTTTCCAGGTTTGCCCCCGTACGTTTTCTTGGCTATGGCATCGAGCGCGATACATATCTGGATTAACGCGTTTGTCCAGTCACCCCGGATGATCTTCTCACAAGCTTCTATTAACCGATCGGTGTATGCCATATTCTTGGTCTAACGACTGAAATAAGGCGCGGGGGCAGTGACTTCCGCCAATAGCGACGGGCTATCACCCGTCGCCTTGATTGATTTGTTGGGCAAATCAGTGTGTATCAAAATCATTGTATGGCGTATCAAGTACTACCGCCGTGTAGATTTCCAATAGCGCTTGCCGGACAGGATCCGCTTCCTCAACGAACCTCAGGCTCATCGCACGAATGCGAGCCTTGGCAGTGTCAAACGCTTTAACAAATTCTGAGTTCTGCATTAAACCGATCCGAGAGACATCACCTTTCTTGTACGAGGCGCATATATTGCCTGTTGCCTCACGAGCAAGGCGAAAGGCAAATGCTGCCATCCGATGAGTAGCGCCGGGCCGACAATGCCTCCCGATGCGGCGGCGAATGTTATTGCTTCTTCCCACGTAAAGGTGACGACCACCCTCAGATATAAGATAAATACCAGCACGAGGCATTCGAGACGGAAGCGTTGTAGGAGTCACAGGCTCCATCGCGAGAAGCCGATCCAGCCGAGGCTTCAGTGCTTCAATATGAGCGGTGAATTTTTCGTTCATGATTTATAATGCCCAACAGATATTAGACAGAGTTATTATATTGTGATATGAAAATTCTGCATAGCATGCAATACTTGATCTTTGCTTAACCCCTTAAAATAAAAAGGACTTCCTGGGTGAAAATCATGGATGTCCACAATTCCAGAGAGCGCGATCTTTTTTGGGAAGCCTACCGGGGGTGCGCGGAGGAGAATAGGGTGCGACCGGACCGTTCGCCCTTCTATGTGAGGTGGGCCAAGGATTTCGATAGTTTTCTTCAAGACAAACCTTTGAAGGACAGGTCCAGAAATGACATTGAAGCCTTTCTGGCTGACTTGGGAAAACGGCGGGGCATTGCAGACTGGCAGGTCCGGCAGGCTGAACATGCGCTGAAGATACTGTACGAAATCTTCCTGCCTCGTTACACCCCCGAGAGACAAGCCGCCGTGGGGCCTACTGAAAAACATCCTGCTCAAAAGGCAATCGCCAGGGCGGACGGGTTTCGGGACCGGGTGATTCCAGGAGAGGTGGAACGGCAATTTCCCGAATTGCTGGAGGTGGCTAAGACCGAAATCCGTATCCGGCATTTTTCGTATCGCACCGAGACCACCTACCTTGATTGGGTAAGGCGATTCATCGCCTTTCATGAATATGCCAACCCCAGGGGGCTTGAAGCCTCTACCGCAGTGAAGGCCTACCTCGATTATCTGGCCGTAGAACGGGAGGTGGCGGCGAGCACCCAAAATCAAGCCCTTAATGCGCTGGTCTTTTTTTATGGACAGGTCCTGGGGAAACCGGTCGGGGAAATAGAGGAATTTGTACGGGCAAAGCGGCCCCGCCGGCTGCCGGAGGTTATGACCCGTGATGAGGTTCAGACGCTTCTTTCCAGCATGAGTGGAGTCACTGAATTGATGGCCGGGTTGATGTACGGCAGCGGTATGAGGCTTATGGAGTGTGTCCGGTTGCGGGTGAAAGATATTGACTTTGCCCAGCATCAGATCATGGTGCGGGACGGAAAGGGGCAAAAGGACCGGGTGACCATGCTGCCGGAGCGTTTTTCCGGCCCGTTGAAAGAGCATCTTGCCCGGGTGAAGACCATTTATGAGCAGGATTTGGCGCAAGGAACGGCTGGAGTCTACATCTGGGCGGCCCTGGAAAGAAAGTATCCGAATTCGGGGAGAGAATGGATCTGGCAGTATGTGTTCCCTGCCAAAAGCCTGTCGGTCGATCCGCGCAGCGGCAAGGTGAGGCGGCACCACATCAACGAAAACCTGGTCCAAAAGGCCGTGAAAGAGGCGGCTAGGCAAGCCGCGATTAACAAGAAGGTCAGTTGCCATACCTTGCGCCACTCCCTTCGACAAGCTCAGGACAGGCTCTTTGCCACCCATCTTCTTGAAGCGCGTTATGACATCCGAACAGTGCAGGAACTGTTGGGACATGCCAATGTCGTTACCACCATGATCTACACCCACGTACTGAACAGGCCCGGACTCTCAGTAAAGAGCCCAGCGGATACCTGAAGAAGGCAAAAAACAATGATATGGTGCAGGCTTGCCAGGGCATCCAGCCTCGTTTTCTTGGGATGGTAGAACACTATCAAAAAGGGATAGGGGCGTCAAGGTATTTTAAAGGAGTGATTTGGGGTTACATCTTCACGGGCTGTTGCCCAAACCAATCTTTTGCCCTTCGACAGGCTCAGGGCGAACGGTTCGCTCAGCCTCCGGCTCAGGCTCCGCCCCAGAGGGCTTCTGCCCCGGAGGGAGAGCCTCTGGCTCGGAGAGGACAGGCTTGTGGAAGCATGAAATCGATTTGAGCAACAGCCCGTTCAATTTTTAATTTAATTCCTAATTACCGATGGCTGGTAAGAAAGATTCAAATTTTGAATTTTTCTTTTAATACCTCCAGCGCTTCTTCTCTGGTTTTGATCTCACCCTCGACCTGTTTTTCACGGATGAAGCTGAGGATTTCACCCACCTTTGGCCCTGAGGAGTAACCCATGGCCATCACATCGTGACCGGTAATGAGCGGGGGAGGATGGACAATGTCCTTCTCTCCGAATAATTGAAGAAGTCGAAGGCAGTGACCATCTACGATCTCATCAATCTGAATCGACAGGATGCCCCGGCTTGCCTCCTTATCCGCAAGGGTATGAAGGACGAGCAGGGGGGTATCCTCTCCCATCTGGTTGACCAGCCTTTTGAGAGCTGACTCGCCGGTCTCCGAGGAGAGGTTGAGGATCCTCATATGATGCTGGATGAGGCGAAGGATTCTGTTCTTCATCGGATTGGAGAATCTTAACCTCTCCATGATGGCCTCTGCGCTCTTGCAGGAGAAGGATTCATGGTGGTAGAAGTGAACCCTTCCTTTCTCATCCTGAGAATAGGTGTCCTGTTTTCCGAGGTCATGGAAGAGAGAGGCATAATATAAGGCCAGCCTATCTTCCTGGGTCAGAGAGACTGCCTTTCCTTTCTGAGCCAACCATTCCTCAGCCCAGGCTATTTTATCGATCATAAGAAGAATATGGGAAAGAACATTAAGATGGTGGTGCCTGTTCTGGGCAAGGTTTTCAAGCCCCCTTAATTCCGGCATGAGGATGAGAAGGAGCCCAAGTTCATAGAGGGATTTTATTCCGAGGCCCGGGCGCGGAGAAAGGAGGATCTTGTCCAACTCCATCTTGATCCTTTCACCGGGGAGATCCCGAATTAATTCTTTTTTTGAGGAGATCTCCTCTTCCAATTTTATATCCACTGTAAACCCTTCGAGGGTGCAAAGATAGCGAATCACCCGCAACATCCGTAGAGGGTCCTGGTCTATGGAGCGTTGAGAGACGGAACGGATTACCTTTTTTTCAATATCGTCAAAAGCTCCTTCGACTGCATGGCAGGTCTCATCGCGAAGGGAAACAGCGATGGTATTGATGGTGAAGTCCCTTCTCCGGAGGTCCTCCTCAAGGGTCTCTCCCTGAAAGAAGGTGACATCGATCGATATCCCCCTACTCATCATCCGGTAGGTGATTGTACCTGCCTCCTCTTTTCCCACTTTAAAGAAATGAAATTGGAGGACATTCTCCATCGTTGAGATGAAGGAGGAGAACTCTCTCGACAGGGCGAAGTCATAATCCATCGCTGGTAACTGAAAAGCAGGGGAGTAGGCTCTGAGAAGCAAATTGCGCAGATATCCCCCCACAAGAAAGAGAGGCACTCCCTTCTCCTTTGCCAGGGCGGAAAGTTTAAAGAGGATCGGGTCATCGAGGACCCTTTTGATTAACGTCTTTTCTTCCATTGGAGATTTAGTTAGAAAAAAGTCTAACGGTAAGGGTAACGAGGCCCGCCCCGTACCATGCTAGGTTCAGGGCCCGTATCGTTAATAAAAGGCTACGTTGATCGTCTTTTAATTCTTTTTACGTAACCGTTACCGAATTACGAAACGGGCTTCGTAACCGTAACCCAAATGCCCGGAATATTTTCATGGTTTGAGATTCTGTTTGATAAACCTCTTAAGTTATGGTAATTTTGCTATAGCTTCAAAAAGAATAGACGATGGAAGGGAGGCTTGTCAATTGTCGTTGCGAGTCGAGACCGAGAGGACGATCAGGGAGGAGCTGGAAGAACAGGAGAAGAAGTTTCTTTCGCCCTTTGCCACATTGAGTTCGATGAGCAAAGGACGACCCTCTGTTGAGGAGAAGTGTCCTCTCAGGCCGGCCTTCCAGCACGACCGGGACCGGATCATCCATTCCAAATCCTTCAGGAGGTTGACGCATAAGACCCAGGTCTTCCTCGCCCCGACCGGAGACCATTACCGCACCCGATTGACCCATACCCTTGAAGTCTCTCAAATTGCCCGCACAATTTCAAAGGCCCTCCGGCTCAATGAAGATCTGACCGAGGCCATCTCGTTAGGCCACGATCTGGGCCATACCCCGTTCGGGCATGCAGGCGAGGACACCCTCAACGAGATCCTCCCGGGCGGGTTTAACCACTCCGATCAGAGTTTGAGGGTGGTGGATCTTCTTGAAAAGGATGGGAGAGGATTGAACCTCACCTTCGAGGTGAGGGATGGCATCTTAAAGCATACGAAGGGGAAGGGGGAAATCCTCTGCCAGGACCCAACTTCAATGGCCTCCACGCTGGAGGGTCAGGTCGTGCGTCTGGCCGATATCATCGCCTACATCAATCACGATATCGATGACGCCATACGGGGCGGAGTGATTTCCCTTAAGAATATTCCTGAGGATTGTATCAGAAGATTAGGGGATACCCATTCGAAGCGGATCAATACGATGGTCAATGATATTGTGTCGGAGACTTTACGGGCAGGAGGCGGGCGCCTCTCGATTTCAGAGGAGATTCTTTCTGCGATGTGGGATTTGAGAGAGTTCCTCTGGGAGAGGGTTTATGAGAACGAGGCCGTCCATGCCGATTTTCACAAGGCGGCCAAGATTTTAAGGGAACTGTACCAATATTTTATGGAAAAGCCGGACCATTTATTAACCCTGATCGAAAGGCAGACACTCTATGATTCATTAGAGCGCTGCATCTCCGATTTCCTGGCTGGCATGACCGACCGCTACGCTTTCAACCTCTACGAAAAACTCTTCCTTCCCCTTCCGTGGACGACCTTATGAAAATAATAGGACAGAAGGGTCACCCTTATGGAGAAGAGACTGTTCAGGTGATCATCATGGGTGCAGGCGGAAGGGATTTTCACAATTTCAACACCTTCTTTAAAGACCGTCCAGGATATCAGGTGGTCGCGTTTACAGCCACTCAGATCCCCTTTATTGCGAATCGAACCTATCCTCCGGAATTGAGCGGAGTCCTCTATCCGGAGGGAATTCCGATCTATCCTGAGGAGGACCTTACCCGGCTCCTCTCAGAGAAACCTGTCCAACAGGTCGTCTTCTCTTACAGTGATATCTCCCATGAGGAATTGATGGATAAGGCCTCCATCGTTCTATCCAGGGGGAAGAATTTTGTCCTCCTCGGGCCTGAAGAGACGATGCTCAAAAGCAAAATCCCTGTCATCTCGGTCTGCGCCGTGAGGACCGGATGTGGAAAATCGGTGATCTCCCGAAAGATCGCTTCTCTTTTGAAAAAGAGGGGGATTCGGGTTTCTGTGATCCGGCACCCCATGGCTTATTGCACGTTTAAACCGGTCCTCCGGTTTTCCAATATGAAGGAGGTGGATGAGGAGGCCTGCACGATTGAGGAGAAGGAGGAGTTTGAGCCTCTTGTTGAAATGGGAATTACCGTCTATGCCGGCATCGACTACCAAGAGGTTTTAAGAGCGGCGGAGGAAGAGTCTCAGGTGATCATCTGGGATGGAGGAAATAACGACTTCCCATTCATCCGCCCCGACCTGGAGATCGTCCTCCTGGATGCATTGCGACCCGGACATGAGAAACTCTACTACCCTGGAGAGGTGAATCTCAGAAGAGCGGATCTTCTCATCATCACGAAGGTGAACGAAGGGAGAGAGGAATCTTTGAGTCGGATCAGGGAGAATATCTGTCGGTCAAATCCTGCGGCAAAGGTGATGGAGGCTTCTTCTTTGATCGATGTGGATCATCCGGAATGGATTGAAGGCAGAAGGGTATTGGTCATTGAGGATGGTCCCACCATCACGCATGGAGGCATGCCGGATGGGGCTGGGGCCTCCATTTCAAGGAGGCTGGCGCAGGAGCTGGTCGATCCCAGACCCTATGCGGTTGGTTCGTTGAAGAAGGTTTTTGAGAGGTATCCTCATATCGGAAAGGTCCTTCCGGCAATGGGATATTCTGAAGACCAGGTTCAGGACCTTGAAGAGACCATCAGAAAGTCGGTCTGCGATGCGGTGGTCATCGCTACCCCTGCCGATTTGAGAAGGAAGATAAGAATTCATCAACCCGTCGCAAGGGTAAAATACGATTTTGACATTGACCTTGAGCCTGTCATCGAAAACTTTTTACGGGGGAAAAAGAAACGAAAGCTTTGAAGAACTCCTTCACGCTTTCTTGATTACACAGATTTCAAAATAGGATTACTCAGAGATTTCTGGACTTTTTCAGAAATCTTGACCTTGAGGTTGACATTGAGCTTTGCTTATGATAATTACCTAATATTAATGATGAAATTTAGAACATTTCTTGTCCACTCCCATTAAAGGAGAGTTGAAAAATGGCAAAAGAGATTCTCATCGCCGATTCAGACAAGATGGTTCAAGAGGAGTTTGAGCGAATTTTTGAAGCGACCGATCACCATCTCCTCTTCACGACCAGTGACGAAGAAGCTCTCATTCGGGGGAGACTTTTTAAACCGGATCTCATCATCGGGGGAAAGGATCTGTGCCAGGCGGTCAAAGCTGACCAGGAATTGGAACGTATCCCATTCATTATTCTTCTGGATATGTTTGAAGACCTCTCCGAGAAGGAACGAAAACTCATCCGGGCGGATGGGATGATCTCGAGGCCGCTTAATGAGGATGAGATTCTCAGTATGGTGAGCCATTTTAGCGAAGGGGTCAAGGAGGGAGGCGAGGGAATGGCTCTTTCCGAAGACGATCTGGATTGGAAATCCTTCGCCGATATCGGGAAGGCGGAAACCGAAAAGAGAGAGGAGTTCTCTCTGGATGAGTTGGGAGAGACAGAGGAAGAGATCATCGAGCTGGTAGATGTGGTGGAAGAGCCTGAATCGAGAATGAGCATCGATGATTTCGCCCTCCAGCAGAAAGAAGAGCTGATCGGAGAGATCGCTCCCATTGAATCCTGGGAAAAGCAGGGAAGGGAAGAGGGAGAAGAGAAAGGGGTGGAGATAGAGGAGACCTCCTTGCGGATTGAGGAGGAGGCTGTAGAAAAAAAGGTTTCTACTGAAGACGAACTCTTTGAGAAGATCGAACTGGAAGAGATCCTCCGTAAGATGGAGAGGCTTCAACCCTCCATTGAAAAGGAATGGCCTGTCGAGAAGGAGGAAAGAATTCCCGAGAAGATCATCCTGCCTGAGAAGATCGCACTTCCCCCTCAGGAGGCAGGCGATAGATACACGGGTTTTGATGAGTTCGAGGCCGCCCTCAGGGGCGAAGTGAAGACCGAGCCAGCGGAAGAAACCTTCCAGCCATTTTTCATCGAAGAGACGAAGCAAGAAGCTCCGGGATTGATTCCTCCGGAAGAGACTCCCGAAGAATTGGAGCTCCAGGAACTTGAGGAAGAGGAATTTCCGGAAATATTTCTGGAGGAGCTTACAGGGGAACTGGAAAAACTTAAAGAAGAGGAGTTGATGCCAGAAGAGACGACCGTGGAGGTAGAGGCGGAAACAACCTTAGAGGAAGAGATCTCGGAACTTTTGGGAGAAGAGATTCAACCTTCGGAACAGGCGTTAAAGGAGATGGTTCGTGTGGGGGAGGTCCCTCCTGTAAAGGTGGCCACTGAGACGGAAGAGATCTCGAAAATTTTAGGGGAAGAGATTCAGCTTTCGGAGCAGGTATTAACAGAGGTCGTCCGTGCGGAAGAACCGCCTCCTGTGGAAGAATTAGTTCCTATGGAAGAGATAGCCCCCATCGAGGAGTTAGCTCCAGTGGAGGAGCTTGAGGAGATAGGGATTGCAGCGCCTGAGGTCACAGAAATTCCGAGGATTTCTTTGGAAGAGATTCCTCCTCCTGTTATGCATTTGGACCGGAAGATCGAAGAGGTCATTGCCAAAGGGGTGCAGGAGATGATGGAGGATTTTGTGACCAAAGTCATTCCTGAGATGGCCGAGCATATGATCACCCTTACCATGGAGCGGATTGAAAAGATGGTGAAGGAAGTCATCCCTGATTTGGCGGAGAAGGCGATTCAGGAAGAGATCCATCGGCTTCAGAAGGGAGAAAAGGGTTAACCTATTGGTGATGGAATCGTAAAAAGGTCATTCCCGTGAAAACGGGAATCCAGGGAATTCTAACCATATGAAAATACTGGATTCCTGCTTCCGCAGGAATGACAAAAATCTCCTTTTCAGACTTTTTACGAGACCATCATTGGTGTTTTATTGCAACGTTAAGGATTAAGGAGGCAGAAGGTTGCAAACATGGCTTCAAAAATCTTGGATAAATCTTATGATCCCCACCAGGTGGAGGAGAAATGGTATCGTTTCTGGATGGAGCAACAATACTTCCGGGCAGATGAAAGTTCAAACAGTCAGGCCTACTCCATTGTCATCCCGCCTCCGAATGTCACCGGTGTCCTTCATATCGGACACGCCCTGAATAATACCCTGCAGGATATTCTTATACGGTTTAAAAGAATGGAGGGCCGCAATGTCCTCTGGATGCCGGGAACGGATCATGCCGGCATTGCGACCCAGAATGTGGTGGAGCGACAACTGATGGAGGAGGGTCTCGACCGACATACCCTGGGAAGGGATAAATTCATCGAACGCGTCTGGAAGTGGAAGGAGCAATCGGGCGGGACGATTATCAACCAGTTGAAGAAATTAGGGGCCTCCTGCGACTGGTCCAGGGAACGTTTTACCATGGACGAGGGGCTCTCGGAAGCGGTCAGGGAAGTTTTTATACACCTCTATCAGGAAGGGCTGATCTATCGCAGCCATTATATTATCAACTGGTGCCCCAGATGTCAGACCGCTCTCTCCGATCTCGAAGTCGAACACCATGAAATTTCAGGGAAGCTCTATCACCTCCGGTATCCCTTCAGAGAGGGGAACCGTTTTGTGGTCGTGGCGACCACACGACCGGAGACGGTGTTGGGCGACACGGCTGTTGCTGTTCATCCGGAAGATGATCACTATCAGGGGGATATCGGAAGAAAGGTGATCCTTCCTGTCCTCGGAAGGGAGATCCCGATCATCGGCGATCCCTATGTGGATATGGAGTTCGGGACAGGGTGTCTCAAGATTACCCCTGCCCATGATTTTAATGATTTTGAAATCGGATTGAAGCATGGGCTTGAACAGGTCAAGGTGATCGATGAGGAAGGCAGGATGAATGAACATGCCGGGCCTTATCAGGGGATGGGTCGTTTTGTTTGCAGGGAGAGGATCGTCGAAGATTTTAAACGGGAGGGGGTGCTGATCAAGACGGAGGATTATCACCACAAGGTCGGCCACTGCTACCGTTGCAAGACCATCGTGGAGCCCAATCTCTCCCTCCAATGGTTTGTCCGGACCAAACCTCTGGCTCAACCAGCCATTGAGGCGGTGCGAACAGGCCGTACACGGATTGTCCCTGAACTCTGGGAGAAGACCTACTATGAGTGGATGGAAAATATTAAGGATTGGTGCATCTCCCGCCAAATCTGGTGGGGCCATCGGATTCCCGCATGGTATTGTGAGACGTGCGGCGAGGTCATTGTGGCGAAAGAGGAACCTCACTTCTGTTCCAAATGCCAATCCAAACAATTGAAGCAGGAGACCGATGTCCTGGACACATGGTTCAGTTCCGCCCTCTGGCCTTTCTCGACCATGGGATGGCCTGAAAAGACAGCCGAGTTGAAGATTTTCTATCCGACCTCTGTTCTGGTGACGGGTTTCGACATCCTCTTCTTCTGGGTGGCCAGGATGATGATGATGGGACTCAAATTTATGGGAGATGTCCCTTTTAAAGATGTTTACATCCACGGGCTGGTCAGGGATGAAAAAGGGGAGAAGTATTCGAAGACCCGCGGAAATGTGGTGGATCCTCTCGAACTGATCGACCGCTTCGGCGCCGACGCCCTCCGCTTTACCTTAGCCGCTTTGACCATGCCAGGAAGCGATTTAAAACTCTCGGAGTCGCGGACCGAAGGCTACCGCCACTTCGCCAATAAGATATGGAACGCCTCCCGCTTTGCCCTTATGAACATTGAGGCATTGAGCCCTGATGGGATGGCTCAAATGCCTTCCCCGGAGGAGTTCAGCCTACCAGACCGGTGGATCCGGGGAAGATTGAATGAGACGATAAGGTCCGTTCGAAAAGCCCTGGATGAGTATAAATTCAATGAGGCCTGCCATATCCTTTACCAGTTCATCTGGCATGAATTCTGCGACTGGTACCTGGAGATGACCAAACTCTATCTTTACAGAGAAGGGGATCAGAAAAGGCAGGACCTTACCCGGCAGACGCTTTCAGAGGTGCTCGATGCCATCCTCCGGTTGCTTCATCCCTTCATGCCATTTATCACCGAGGAGATCTGGCAACAACTTCCCATGCGAAAAGGGAATGAATCGATTATGGTTGCCGAATTTCCAAAACCTGATCAACGGTATGATGATCAAGGGGTGGAGGATGAAATGGCATGGATCATTGAGGTGGTCAATG
The DNA here is from genome assembly GCA_030017685.1 of Thermodesulfobacteriota bacterium. GTDB lineage: Bacteria > Desulfobacterota > BSN033 > BSN033 > UBA1163 > RBG-16-49-23. Next base: position 14,135 of record JASEHH010000004.1, read on the forward strand.
GCCTTCGGAACATCCGGGGAGAGATGAACCTTCCGCCCTCGGAACAGATCTCCGTCCATATCCGCACGAAGAGTGAAGAGGCGGTGAAGTGGTTGCGGGGACAGGAAACCTTCATTCAGTTCCTCGCATCGGCCAAAGAATTGAACATTGGACAGAATGTTGAAAAACCGCTATACAGCGCTTATGCGGTCGTGCGGGATGTTGAGATCTTTGTCCCGATGGACCGGGCCCGCATGGAAGAGGAGGCCAAAAGACTTCAAAAGGAGATCCTGAAGATTGAGAAGGAGAGCGGTTTTATCATGAAGAAACTCTCCAATGAGCAGTTCCTTTCAAAGGCTCCTCCGGAGGTCGTTCAGGAAGTGAAAGAGAAGGCCCTCGAGTTTCGCTCCCAGCGCGAAAAGCTGGAAGAGAGTCTGAATAAGATAAAAGAGATGATCAAGTAACTCGCTTGGAGAAGGGAAGATGAAGATGGACATCGAAAAAGTGGCGAGGCTGGCCCGCCTCGAATTATCCGGGGAGGAGAAGAAGACCTTTGAAAACCAGCTGGAGCAGATCCTCACCTATATGGAGCAACTGAACCGTCTTGATACCACAGGAGTGGAGCCTACCTCCCATGCCATTCCAATGGTTAATGTCTTCAGAGAAGATGAGGTGAAGCCCTCCATTTCAAGGGAAGAGGTTATGGAGATTTCGCCCGATCAGGAGGATGACCATTTTAAGGTGCCGAGGATCATCGAATAAAGAAAGTGACTAAAGTGAGCTAAAGTTATAAGTGCCTAAAGTTGAAAACCGTGAACTGTGGACCAAATACTAAAGTGTCAAAAGGTAGAAAAATAATTTTTGATAATCTTTAACTTTAGTCACTTTAGCTCACTTTGAACTTTAGTCACTTTTTTCGCTCCGGAGCAAACATGGACTTACACTCATTAACCATCCACCAATTGCATGACCTCTTGGTCAGGAAAGAGGTGACTTCACGGGAGGCGACCGAGGCCCTCTATCGGAGAATCGGAGAGGTGGATGGAAAGATCAAGGCCTATCTCATGCTGACAGAGGTGGAGGCAATCCGTCAGGCGGATGAAGTGGACCGGAAGCTCATCCGGGGGGAGGAGATAGGGGACCTTGCAGGCATTCCGATAGGCCTCAAAGATATTCTCTGTACAAAAGGAATTTTGACAACCTGCGGCTCTAAGATACTGGGGAATTATGTCCCTTTTTATGATGGCACGGTGATAAGGAGGCTGAAAGAGAGAGAAGCTGTCTTTATCGGAAAATTGAATATGGATGAATTTGCAATGGGCTCCTCCACGGAAAATTCGGGATTTCAGACCACACGAAATCCCTGGGACCTGCAGCGTATTCCGGGTGGATCGAGCGGCGGTTCTGCTGCCGCAGTAGCAGCGGATGAATGCATTGCCGCCCTTGGCACGGATACAGGGGGGTCCATCAGGCAGCCCGCATCCTGTTGCGGCGTGGTTGGTTTAAAACCCACCTATGGCAGAGTGTCCAGATATGGGCTGGTCGCCTTTGCCTCTTCACTCGATCAGATTGGCCCCATCACAAAAGATGTGGAGGATTGCGCCATTCTGCTCAGCGGGATCAGCGGCTACGACCCCTGTGACTCCACCTCGGTCAATATTGAGGTTCCCGATTTTAAGCGATGCCTGGTCCGTGATGTGAAAGGGGTTCGAATCGGAATCCCTGATGAGTATTTCATCGAAGGAATGGACCCGGATGTGGAGAGATCAGCCAAGGAGGCAATCGATCTTTTAAAAAAATTGGGGGCGGAGGTGAAGGCAATTTCGCTTCCCCATACCCCGTATGCCGTGGCCATCTATTATATCATCTGCACGGCGGAAGCCAGTTCCAACCTGGCCCGTTACGATGGGGTCAAGTATGGGTTCCGTTCCAACAGGTATGAAGACCTGATGGAGATGTATGGCCGGACTCGCGCAGAGGGTTTTGGAAAAGAGGTGAAGCGAAGGATTATTCTCGGAACCTATGTCCTGTCAGCGGGATATTATGACGCTTACTACCGAAAGGCTTCACAGGTCAGGACTCTGATGAGGAACGATTTTGAAGCGGCCTTTGAAAAAGTGGAGGTGATCGTAGCTCCCACCGCGCCTACGCCCGCTTTCCGGATAGGAGAAAAGGTGGAAGATCCGCTCCAGATGTACCTCTCCGATATTTTAACCATCCCGGTCAACCTGGCCGGGATCCCTGCCATCTCTCTCCCCTGTGGGTTCAGCCGGGAGGGACTGCCCATCGGCCTCCAGATCATGGGAAAACATTTTGACGAAGGAATGCTCTTAAGGGTGGCCTATGCCTTCGAACAGAACACAGACTTCCATCTCAAGAAACCGCCGATCGCCTAAATTCCTTAATCCGGAATCCGCAATCCACAATCCGGAATGCATTATTGATGGAATCTTAAAAAGTTGTCATTCCCGTGAAAACGGGAATCCAGATAATTCTAACTACTTGAAAATACTGGATTCCTGCTGGAGTTTATCCCGATGAAAATCGGGGCAGGAATGACTGATAATGGGCTTTTCAGACTTTTTACGAAACCATCATTATTGGGTCATCCGGAACAGCCATTCGAGGTAGGAAGAAGAGCCCTCTATAATGGGAAGGCTGATCATTTCAGGGACGGAGTAGGAATGGAGGGACTTCACCCTTGTTTCAATCTCTTGAAATCTTTTCCTCTGAGTTTTTATGATCAGGAGCCACTCCTTTTCGTCACATATCTTTCCCTCCCAGCGATAGGTGGAACGAACCGGAGAGATTAGATTGACACAAGCGGCCAATCGCTCCTCCACCAATGATCTGGAAATCCTTAAGGCTTCTTCCTCAGAACCACAGGTGATCAGGACAACGATTGGTTCAGACATACGCTTCACCTTGTGACCAAATCATCAACTCACCTCTCCCCTTAAGAACCGATCCAACTCCGATTGGAGAACCTTCCATCCCTTCCCTGCTTTGATGGCCTTGATTTTTCCTTCGCGGCAATATTTCAAAAATGTGGGTTTAGATATTTTTAGGTACTTGATAGCTCCCTTGGTTGTTAAAACAGTATTCTTTTTTAAAGGCATAAGATCACCTCTTTTTAATTATAGCACAACTTTTATTAATGAAGGCAAAAAATATGCCAGGGAAAAGGTAAGTAAACCCCGTTAGAAAGGATGGAGCTTTAAACCCCACCCTTCCTGCCTGCGGTAGGCAGGTCTGAGATGTTTTTTTTTATCATCCCCGCCATAAATTCCGGGGTTTTCTAACGGGGTAGATTTCAATTTTTGATAGATTCGTAAAAAGTCCGATTCAGCCATTATCGTCATTCCCGTGAAAAAGGGAATCCAGTGAATTCAAATACTTCTGGACTCCTGCTGGAGTTTATCCCGATGAAAATCGGGGCAGGAGTGACAGATTGATAGACTTTTTACGAGACCATTAATTTTGTAATTATTCTGCCTCGTTGGAATTTCTAACGGGGTTTACTCCCAATCAATTCCACGATACACACAATGCATACATACCTTAAATCGCTTCCATTTTCATGACATTTGTGGACAATACAAAACAATTCTGAACAATTCGGGATACTTCTGGATAATCTATAAGGATAAGAATAATCCTTCAAGATATTAATACAATTTGAAAAATTGAAAAGAGTCAAGCGACGTATTGAAATCCTTAAAAAAATCAAAATTTCTTAATAGTTAGGTGATAAGGGACATCTCCAAATTAGTCGATCTTTTGATATAAGAACAGAAATTATTTAACCACATTTAACCACTATTAACATGAATTGTCACTATTTGGTATGATTTTTGCTGCTCTATCAAATCGAGAGGAAAGGATAATGCCCAAAAAGGTATTGGTGGTTGATGATGAACAGGTGATTCGAAAGTTTTTAAGAATCCACCTTATCAATTGGGGTTATGAAGTAAAAGAAGCCATGGATGGAGTAGAGGCTTTGGAGCAACTGAGTAGTGATAATTTTGATTTTCTCCTTTTGGACATTCTTATGCCAAAAAAGGATGGATGGCGAGTATTGGAGGAGATGAGATCGAATCCAAAAACGAAAAATATTCCGGTCATTGTTCTGACAGCAAAAGATGAAGACTCCTATATGTTAAGAGGATACAACTTAGGCGCTAATTATTACATGACCAAACCCTTTACCAATACCAAGGCTCAACTCCTCTACGGGATTCAATTGATGTTTGGAAAAAATTCCGAATCACTGAGGAAACTTGAAGAGAAAATAGGGTAAAGTAAAATGAGTCCCGCTACGATCTTCGATGTTATCCATGAAATCAAAGTTCCCCTTAGTGGGATTATTGGAATGGCAGAAGTTGCTTTGGAGGAGGAAGATACTTCAAAGAACAAAAGTTATTTAATGGATATCCTCAATTGTGCCCAAAAGATCAGTGAAATCGTTGGAGGGTTAAGGTCCTATTCTCGAATCGCAAAGAAAGAAGAGCAAATCCTTGTGGATATCCATAAGGTTCTTGAGGATTCCCTGAAGATGGTTCGACTGGCGATCAATACAACCTCAGTGGAGGTGATTAAGAGATTCCAACCTGTTGAAAAGATAGAAGCCAACATGGGTGAGATTCAGGAGGTGTTTACCAATTTAATCACCAACGCATTTCAAGCGATGAATGGAAAAAAAGGAAGGCTCATCCTCTCCACCCGATCGTTAAAGGATTCGATCGAGGTCAAGGTGAGCGATAATGGCATAGGGATTCCTCAAAAACATCTTGACAAAATTTTCGATCCTTATTTTACCACCAAAAACCCAGGTGAAGGGATGGGTCTCGGTTTGAATATTGTCTCGCGAATTATAACGAAATATAAGGGAACGATCGATGTAGAAAGCAAAGAAGGGATAGGAACTACTTTTACCATTAAATTTCCAATCAAGGGGGATGGTAATGGGAAAGAAAGTTTTGGTCGCCGATGATGAAAAGGTGATTCGGAAGTTTTTAAAAATACATCTGGACAAATGGGGTTATAAGGTGAAAGAAGCCGGCGATGGAGTAGAGGTCTTGGAACAATTGTGCAACGAAGATTTCGATTTCATTCTTCTCGACATCCGTATGCCAAAAAAGGATGGATGGCAGGTATTGGAGGAGATGAGATCGAATCCAAAAACGAAAAATATTCCGGTCATTGTTCTGACAGCAAAAAATGAAGACTCCGATATGTTCAGAGGATACGATCTGGGCGCCAATTATTACATGACCAAACCCTTTACCAAGGCTCAACTCTTCTACGGGATCCAACTGATATTTGGAGAAGATTCCGATTCCCTGCCTGTCACCAGTCGGGAATGAATCAGATTGACATTTCTCTGCAATAAAATGAGAAAGCCTCCCAAAATACTAATTATCGACGATGACCCTTCCATTTGCAGAATGTTTAAGCGCTTCTTGACAGCGAAAGGCTATGAGCTAGCTACTTCAGGCGACAGTGAAGAAGGTCTTTTTTTGTCGAGATCAGAATTCTTCAATGTGATCATCCTCGACATATGCCTTCCGGGAATGGATGGATTAGCTCTGCTTTCAAAAATAAAAAGTTTTTCTCCGCATACAGAAGTGATCATGATCACCGGCCATTGGAATATCGATACCGCAGTTCAATCTTTTAAATTTGGAGCTCATGGTTATTTAACAAAACCCATTGAGTTAGACCACCTTCTTCAAATCGTCAAAAAAGGCTTAGAAAAACAGGCTCTGGAGCTTGAGAAAAGACATTTAATTGCTGAAATCAATTTTAAAAACATACTACTGGAAAAGCAAAGAGATCTACTCGAATGCAAGGTGATTGAAAATGATCAAAGAATATTCCGATTGATAAAACAGGGACTTTTTACGAAAAAGCTACTTGAAATAATGATAGAAAGTCTACCCTTAGGGGCGATGGTGATTGACAAGGAGGGACGGTTTCTGATTTGTAATAAAGTCCAGGAAATGTTTTATGGACTTTCAAGAGACTCCTTATTGGGGAAGAACCTTTTTCAAGACAATCTGCCCGTAGATTTAAAACCATGGCAGGAAATGGCGAAAGATTTTTTAAGTAGCAGATTCTATAAAATCAAGGTCGTTGATCAGAGACCAGAGAAGGATAAAATTTTATCTATTACTCTCTTTTCTTTGATCGATGGAAAAGGGGATTCCACGGGTTTTATCTTTCTTACCGCAGACATAACGAATGAAAAAAAGATTGAAGAACAAATCATCCAATCGGAGAAAATGACGGCAATAGGTCAGCTTGCTGCAAACCTTGCCCATCAAATCAGAAATCCCCTGGCGATTATCGGCTCCGCAACACAATGCTGTCTTGAAAAGGAAGGTACTAAAAATGGGTTAAAAAAATATTTTAAAGTTATTTATAGAAATGTCCAAAATGCAAATAAGATCATTTCCGATCTCTTAGATTTTGCCAAACCCAAGCCTCTTGAGTTTAAAAAGAATGATGTCAATCAAATTTTAATAGAATTATACAGATTGTTAAAGATGGATTTTTCAAAGAACAGGATAAGAGTTTTAAGGCGTTTCGATAGATATCTCCCACAAATTCATTGCGATAAGGAATCCTTAAAACAGGTTTTTTTCAATCTGCTCATGAATTCGAAGCAAGCAATGCCCAAAGGGGGGACGATCTCCATTATCACAAGGCATAAGTCTCGAGACCAAACGGCTGAAATCATCATAAAAGACACAGGCAAAGGTATCCCCAAAGAACATATACCCAATATTTTCAATCCATACTTTACAACAAAAGAAAAAGGGATAGGTTTGGGATTATCTGTTGTGAATAGCATTATAAGCGAACATTGCGGTAAGATTATTCCTAAAAGTCATGAAGGGAAAGGGACCAAAATGACCATCACCCTCCCACTCAACCATACAAAGTTTCAAGACGTTAGGAGAGAAAATGAACAGAATTCTCGTTGTCGATGATGAAAAAGATATGAGATGGCTTCTATCCAATATCCTAAAGGAGGATGGATACACCATCTACGAAGCCGAAGATTGTGGGCATGCGTTGAATTTTTTAAAAAAAGATTCACCACCAGATTTAATCTTATTAGACCTCCGAATACCCGGAGAAATGGACGGGATCGATTTGCTCAAAGAAATCAAGACCACCCGGCCAGAAATTCAGGTCATTATATTGACGGCTTATGGGAATATCGGATCTGCTGTTGAAGCGATCAAATTGGGAGCCTATGATTACCTCGCCAAGCCTTTTGAGAACGAACGGTTGCGTCTCACGATTAAAAGGGCGCTGGAAAGCCAAAAGCTTACGCAAGAAGTCCTTCAGCTGAAAACCGAGTTAAAGAAGGAGTTCGATTTAGAATCGATCATGGGAAGCAGTCCGGAGATCAAAAATATTTTCGGACGGATTAACAAAGTGGCAGGCACCCATTTTACCGTCCTGATCGAAGGCGAAAGCGGGACCGGAAAGGAGGTCGTCGCCAATGCCATCCATAGGGCAAGTTCAAGGGGGAATGCCTCATTCATAGCGGTGGATTGTGGGGCCATTCCCGATACATTGATTGAGAGCGAGCTTTTCGGGTATGAAAAGGGAGCCTTTACTGGAGCCGATAGAGAGAAAAAAGGGCAATTTGAACTCGCCAACAATGGGACGATCTTTTTAGACGAAATAGGAAACCTACCTTATCATGTCCAAAATAAACTCTTACGAATGATCCAGGAACGAAAGATTCAGAAGCTGGGAGGGAAGCAACCCTTTCCCATCGATGTTCGAATCATCGTTGCCTCCAATATTCCCCTGGCAAAATTAGAAGCAGAAGGAAAATTACGGTCCGATATCTACTACCGTTTGAACGAATTCAAAATTGAATTACCGCCATTAAGGAAAAGAATAGAAGACATACCCTTTCTCGCAAAAAAATTTCTCGAAGAAGGGAACATGGAACTACAGAAAAACGTTAAAGGCCTTCAAAAAGATTCATTAACAATGCTCATCAACCATCATTGGCCAGGCAATGTCAGGGAGTTAAAGAATGTCATCAAGAGAGCCGTTCTCCTCGCAGAAAGTATGATCGAACCCTCTCACCTGATCTTTGATAGCGCCACCTCTCTTAATCCACCCATCATACACGAGGAAAAAATAGCAGAGGGGATGTCCTTAAGGGAGATAACAAAGAAAGTGGTCTATTTAGCTGAAAAGGAGGCAATCGAATGGGCCCTCAACATGAGTTCAGGCAATAAGAGTAAGGCTGCAAAGATCCTAAAAGTTGATTATAAAACTCTCCTCTCAAAGATCAAGGAGTATGATATAAGATATGGAATCGATTGTATGGAAAGCGTTCCATAGATTATGGAAATCTTGTCATAACACCTCACAAAAATAGAAGCCTTCATCCACCCATTCTCTGTATTCAATTGAAAAATCCATCCTTGATGGTCTCGTAAAAGGAACGAATTTCGTTTTTAGTCATTCCCGCCCCGTATCAAGTGCGGGGTAAACTCCAGCGGAAATCCAGGAAATTCAAATACTTCTGGACTCCTGCTTTCGCAGGAGTGACAGCTTTTCGGACTTTTTGCAAATCCATCATCCTTTAGAAAAATAGAAATATAATTCTTCCCACCGGCACAACTTTTGCTTTTCTAAAAAGTCATCCTCCTCACCATTTACCCCGTGGTCGGGTCTTTTCGACTCTCCCTAAGGGAGAAGGATGCCTGCCTGCGGTAGGCAGGGGGGGATGGAAAAGGCGCTATATTTTGCGCCAAGAAAAATTCAGGAAGAAAGGAGGTGAGTAGAGATGGCAGTAGAAAAAGCGATTGCTTCCAGCAGTTTGGTTGAGGTCATTGACCGAATCCTGGACAAGGGTATTGTGATTGATGCCTGGGTAAGGGTCTCTTTAGTGGGCATTGAATTACTCGCGATTGAGGCCAGAGTCGTGGTGGCATCAGTCGAGACTTACCTGAAGTATGCTGAGGCCATTGGTTTAACAGCCACAGCAGCCTAAGCCTGTTTACCACAGGCAAGGATAAGGTCAACCCCCGTTAGATATTTAAACATCTCACGGGGCAAAAAGCCTGTCTACCGACAGGTAGAGGATTCTTGCCGAGCCATCCTTAACTCCACCAAAGGTGAAGAAAAGCATGCCCCGCCAAGAAATTCCTCCCTTATTCCTTATTAAGGGAGAAAGGAGGAAGCGGAACTGATGTCCTTAGCAGGGGATATGAATCCCGTTAGACATTCCGAAGATAAGAAAATAGCTGAATCGAAGGAAATACTTCGCCAATATCCACATATCTCTAACGGGATGAAAAATATTGTCGATAATATAGTTTCCTCTTACGAGGCCAGAATCCAGAGTATTGGAACCCTTTTTGATACCACCCATCAAATCCTCTTAGGTTTTCAAGATTCACTCCTTGACACAAAACAAGAACGAGAAAAACTTAATGCAGAATTACGGGAGAGTCTTACCAAAAACGAGTCTCTGCGGAGGAAAGATTTTGACAATATGATGCAGGGCATTCTTTTAACCCAGGATGAGAGGGAAAAAGAGGTAAGGAATTTGTTAAATAATTACCTGAATGAACAGAAAGAGATGGCGCGGGCTTTAAGGGAGAACTTGGGAAAATTTAAAAATTCTCTTATCAAAGGTGAAGTTAGGAGGGTCAAAGAATTTCAAGAGATGATAAAAGAGATCCTTGCCAAGCAGGGAAAAAGAAAAGACGAGGTAACCTCCAGGCTAAAAGAGTTTAGAAGAGAGCAGAGAGTTTTGGCATCAAGACTTAAAGAACTTTTAGCTAAAGGAAAGGAGCTTCGGATAAGGGATTTCAAATCAATGCTAAAGGAATTTAAGGCCCGATATAAGGAAAGATTGGCTCGACAAGAGGAAAGGAAAAAGGAAACTTGTCAATTACTTGGTGAGTTTAAAAGAGGCAGAATTAAATGATAAGGATTTGCATGTTTTGCGACATGGTTTTTGGGGAGAAAGAACCCCTCTATGACAAAAGATTAACTCACGGGATTTGTGATCCTTGTTTTAAGGAATTTAGAGGGAAGTACGAAAAACAAGAGACAGTAGAACCGAAGGCCCAAAATTGGCGAAATGGGCAAATTAATACAAACGCGTAAATAATTTGACACGTAGGGCAAGGCTTCAGCCTTGCATCCTAAAAAGAAAAGGAGGGAATAAAAATGGAAATGGCAACTGACATTAAGAACCTTGGTGAGGATATCGTGGCCTCTTATGATATGCGAGTAAAATGGGTAGGAGATTTAGTCAGCGAGACCCACAAGATGCTTAAGGAGTTTCAGGCAAGCAACCAGGAGTTATTTGACAATGTCCACAAAATGCTTGCAGGGTTTCAGTCAGAACATAAGGAAATGGCCACCAACCTGAGAGCGAGCCTTGAAAAAGGGGAGACTGAGAGGCTTAAGGCTTTCAAGAGCATGTG